>JAIOTR010000495.1 GCA_021106665.1 Bacteroidales bacterium | reverse complement strand
GTTCCAAAAATCTTGATGATTTCTTAACATTAAATTAACATGTAGCTCTCCTGTTTTGCTTACTTTTGCACCAGAAAACAAAGATAAACCGTTTATCTTTGCAGAAATAAAAGCGGTGATGGCCAAAAAAAAGCAGATTGTCGCGATGGAGGAAAACAAAAAGTTAACCTCAAATTGCTGGAAGTTTCCGGCTTTTTTTATTTTAAGCCAATTCCTTTCGTTATATTTTAATAATTTTCTCAGTCCAAACGTTATTGCCAATCCGTACAGTAAAAAAATAGATTCCTTCAGATAATTCACTACCGTCCCATGATACATTATAATTGCCTTTTTCCTGTTTCCTGTTAACCAGGGTTTCAATTAACCTGCCTGAAACATTATAGATGCTCAAACTGACTTTAGCAGGTTCATCCAGTAAATATGAAATTTTTACATCCGTATTGAACGGGTTAGGAGAAATTTTCATTTTTGAAGACGTAACAGAAATCTCCCTAAAACCTGTTGTTCCGGTTACCAGTTCCAGGATTGTATTGTGTGATGCGCAGGCCCACAGTTTACCCGGCCATTGGAAGGTCAGGTCTCCGAAACCACTTTTTATCCATGGGCCGGTCCATTCCAAATTCCATGACATTCCACCATCTTCTGTATTATATAAAAAGCCTCTTCCATCTTCTCCCGAACCACTCCCATAATGATTTCGGGCTGCCAGCCAGCCTGTATTATCATCTTCCATTATTAGTTTGTCCATATAATCATGATTGACCTGTGATACTACTGTCCAATTCAGCCCACCGTCACTTGTTTTGTGTATCCTGCCATTTACAGCAGCCAACCAGCCATTTTTATCACTTGTAAAATATCCTGCCTGGAAATGATCAGTCATTGCAGGTGTCTGTGGTGTCCATGTATTTCCTCCGTCTAAAGTATAATGAATAAAACCATTACCACCTCCATAACCTCCTGCAGCCCATCCTTCATTTTCATCAACAAAAAATACTACCGCAACATAATTCGTTGTTCCGCTTGACTGGAATGTCCAGGAAATCCCACCATCCTCAGTAACCTTAATGACTCCATTGCTGCCATATGCCCAACCTTTGTTTTCATTGACAAAGAAAATATTACCGATCCAATTACCGGTTCCTACATAAAACTGGCTCCATGTATCTCCTCCGTCAGTTGTCCGCCAGACTGAAGAACTATTACCCTCCCATAGCATCCAACCGGTATTTGCATTTATAAATTGAACCTGGGCTCCACCCGGGGCATTTTCATCCCTGAACCATGTATCACCTCCATCTACAGACCTGTAGCAATAACCATCTGTCCCAGCATTTGTTCCGGCAATGACCCAACCGTTGTTCATATCACTCCAACCTATAGATTTCCACAATGATGCCTTGTAATCCCAATCCCAGGTATTGCCGTTATCAGGGCTGTGTAATATTTGGCTATAGTCGGAAGCAAACCAGATATCATCTCCTACATATTGAATTGCAGATGTATATTGCTCTACCGGTGGGATTTTAGCAGTCCAGTTCTGACCTCCATCAGAGGTAACAAAAATTTTCTGGCCCTGTGGTTGTAAAATCTGTACTGCAGCAAGCGCTACATGTTGCACATCCTTTACATCCAGGCAATAATTATAGTGCAATCCTGTATAAGTCTGTATCTCCCATGTTTCTCCTCCATCAGTGGTATGTAAAATTGCTCCTATTGGTGAAAGATATAAACTCGAGGTTGTGATCCAACCAATATTTTCATCAGCAAATTCAACCGCATGAGGTGTTCCGGAACCTACCGGTGCAACCTGGCTTGACCATGTAAACCCACCATCACTTGTATGATGAATGTGAGGATCAAGCGTATTGTCATGGCCACAAATCCAGCCGTTTTGTTCATCGCTGAAATAAATATCCAGACTGCTGTAGCAAGTTGATCCAAAGCTCAAATCCTGCCAGATATTTCCTCCATCCGTAGTTTTAAGGACAAGAAAAGAACTTCCATCCTGCCATCCGCCGGTAATCCAACCAGTTAAATGATCAATAAAATAAACTTTGGCCAGTTTTCTGCTTGTACCACTAATTTGTTGCTGCCATGTTTGCCCACCATCCAATGTAGCATAGATTACGCCGTTATAGCCCACAACCCAACCCGAATCAGGCGTTACAAAATAAACACCTTGTAAAGTAACATAATTTGATGCCGGAAAAGAAACTTGTTCCCAATCCTGACCATTTGCAGTATGTACTACACTTGAAAGTATTTCTCCACCGGCTCCGGTTGCCCCAACAACCCAGCCATGAAGGCCATCGGGCAAAACACACATGTCGGAGAACATTACTGTCGGATCCATGGATATGGTATCCCATGTGGGATATTGAGCAAAGGCTTTATATTCAGAAAAAAATAAACATATAAGTGTAAAGTAAAACAGGTAAAACTTTTTCATTGTGATAGATTTTATTTGTGATTTTCAAATATTCAATTTTTTTGTTCTTTTTTGTTTTATTCCTTTCTTACCATGAAATTTTCCTGATTAAAATTACAAGACAATCAAAGATAGCCTATTCCTTTACAAGCTTTTCTATAACCGAATAATTTTCCATTTCAATTTTTAAAATGTAAATACCTGGTAGCAGCGAAGAAAGGTCTAGTTCAACCCACTGGCCATGTATGGATTCTTGAATCAAATTCCGGCCGGTTAAATCAAAAAGAAAAATCATACCATATTCTGGCTGGGAATTAAGAATCCTAACAAATGATGTTGCCGGATTGGGTGAAATAACAATATGCCTTGTAATACGATTATGTTCTCCAGAAATTAATACAAAATAACAATTAGATGTATCTGCGCAAGTTTGTTCAGAAATCTCAACAGCATAAGACCCTGACTGATCGGGCAGCAGGTAATAGTCATTAGCCCCAGATATAGGTTCCATGTTCTCGCAATTGAACCATTGATAACCGGAGTAACCAAATACAGCAAAAAGGGTATCATTGATTTGGGTAATAGAAGTATCAATCAAAACTTCTGAAAGATGATACCAGGAAAGGGTATCGCAATTTATGGTTTCAAGGAAATCACCTTCACCGGATTGCCAGCCACCACCCACATAAACACTATCAACCTGACACAGGTATACGGTATCATAAACAAATACAGGAGTCTCCTGAAAAAAAACATGATCGCCACCGGAAGAGCTAAAATTCCCAACCCAGATATCCGGCATCCAGTCATTATTCAAATCGGTAACAGAAAGGTCATGAGCATATAAAGAACCCTCATTTTCATAACACAAAGTAAAACTACCCAGTCCATCATTACTCCAAACCTGTAAACCATTTGAACCATACGAACCAATGATAACATCATCATCGTAATCATAGTCAATATCCTTGAGAATAATTGATTTGGCATAATTGCTATTTTGGATCTGAAAGCCCGGCGAAAACACTGCATTGCCATCGTTCAGCCAAACCTGAGAAGGCACCTGCCAGTTTGAAACCACAATATCCATATCGCCATCATCATCCACATCGGCTGCATCAGCTCCAGTGCTAAAGGCACTCCCCAACTCTTGTCCGCTATTAGTAAATACGCCTGTTCCGTCATTAATCCAAACCATATTGAAAGCGCCATTTGTTCTGGAAACAAATGCATCCAAATCATTATCACCATCCAAATCTGATAAAACAGACTGTGTACAAGATGATCCATCCAAATCTTGGTTTGAGTCGTTAAAATTACCCGTACCGTCATTTAACCAAACCTCACTGTGGCCGCCGCTATAGGCAGGAGCGAAGATATCAGGAGACCCGTCACCATTTACATCACCTATTGCTAATTCTTCCATTCCAAATGAGGAGGCGATATTTCCCTGTGTTTTGTTAAAATCACCCAACCCATCGTTTTTCCACACCTCACAACCACTCCCCGAATAGAAACCAGCAACAATAATATCCAAGTCATCGTCCATGTCCACATCTACGAGATAAACACCAAACCACGATTCTGATGACCCATAAGTTTGATCAAAAGTAAAAACACCAGTACCATCATTCAGATAAACCTCCATGTCGTCATAGGCATCTACGGTAACCGCATCAACATCACCGTCATTATCAATATCACCAAGTGCAACACCAAAGGTTTCACTTTCGACACCTAATTCCTGACCCGTATCATAAAAATCACAACATGGATTACTTTGGCTGAAAGTGTAGTTAATACTTAAATTTAACAGTAAAACTAAAGCAATATGGAAATGTTTTTTCATAACAATGACAGTTTATTTTTAGATAACAAACTTAATAAATTTGGATCAAAATGCATCTTGTTTTCTAAACTTTGCCAGAACTAAAAAATAAGGTACACTGCTTTGGCAAATCTTTCTTGCCAATAGCCAACAATGGTTTTTTCTGTTTGTCCGAAGAGAATTAATAAACTTAAATAGAAAAGGCCTGTAAGTAGAAATTTTTTCATCCCTTA
Source organism: Bacteroidales bacterium (assembly GCA_021106665.1). Lineage (GTDB taxonomy): Bacteria > Bacteroidota > Bacteroidia > Bacteroidales > JAADJA01 > JAADJA01. The sequence continues at coordinate 239 of JAIOTR010000495.1, read as the reverse complement.
GAAATACAGAATTCTAAAAATGTATAATGCTTAATTCTACTGCATTAATCAACAGTAAGGCTATGGTTTAAATACTCTTAGGTATTAACAAAAATTCGTATTCTGCCTCAAGATTCCTAAACTTCATATGTCCTTTGGAATCGAGAGCACTGTTAATCATTTTTGTAATAATTTCAACACCTTTATACTTTTCTTTAAATCTAAACCAGTTTAAATAACTCTGTAAATATTTTGTTGCG
>JAIOTR010000371.1 GCA_021106665.1 Bacteroidales bacterium | reverse complement strand
ATCTTCAAGTAGATAAAGAATGAAAATTTGTTTGCATCCATCAGCCAATAGATTTATCTCTGACATAATTTGTTCAAACGATACTTTTTTATACCATTCTTCTTCTTCTTCATTGTCAACAATTTCACAATTATCATCAATTCTTTCAAAATACATTTTGCTCTTTAAATATTTGAGGCAATTATTAATAGCAATCTGCTTTAGCCAGGCTCCAAATTTTGAATTCTCTTTCACACGATTGATTCTTTTGAAAGCAATGATAAATGACTCTTGTAAGATATCTTTCGCTTCTTCTTCATTTCCCGTCATTCGATAACATATTAGAAGTATATCTTTCGAGAATATTTCATACAAGATTCTCTGAGCAAGAATATCATTTCTTTTTGCTTTTTTGACTAATGCTTCAATATATACTATGTCCTTCAAATGCCCGTCCTTAAAGATAAATCCAGTAGAGTTAGTCCCTTTTATATTATCCACAAACCCAAACCCTTTCCGGATTTTTAAATATTCCGTATTTCATTAACTCAATTTATCATTAAATGGGTTAATCCAACTAGTAATCAATTGTAAATTTGTTGTGCCAATCACTATCAAATCGGATTTTGACAAATCGCTGTTGACGGCTATTGTATCTGGTATAACTTTAATCTTAAAACAACACATCTAACCTTGGGTTTACAACATTATTATAGATAGAACCAAAACGATAAGTAATTCCCACACTGGTTTGGTATCCATATGTAGTTGATAACTCTTTTCGATTTAGCAGAATATCTTCAATTGATACATCACCCTTTCTTAACGAAATCTGATCGTGTATAAACTCATATCCAGCCTGCATATTCAAAGTTAAACCTTTTGCGATTTTCACACTCGCATAAGCTCCAATTCCCAAACGGTTTAGTGAAAAATCATGCAAATAATTACTCCATCCGGCGGTGAAATTTAGCGTTCCCCACTGTTGGAAATTTGTATAAGAAGTCTCTAACCTATGCGACCAGAGCGACTCTTCAGTCTTTAAAAATACAGTTGTATCGGTATAATCACTAAATCCATAATACATTTTATAAGTAAAACGAAAAATTCTACGAGTTGACTCTGAATACGGATAAATATTGTATTCGATTGCGGGGCCAACTGTAAAGCCAATGTCGTAATTGGAGTAAATCGATTTAAATACATCAGACGAAGCACCTAAGGCCCAATGTTCTCCTAAACTTTTTACAATATCACCATAAATTCTACTATCTTCGCTTTTATCTGTGACGGTAAAGTCTCCGTAATCATATTCCGTTTTTGAAGTATTGAAGATAATTCCGGTACTTAATCTCCATTTCTGAGTAGTTCTGTTGGCATTTATTGATGTGCCAAAAGCGCGTGCGTCAACCGATTGTTTGCCTTGTAAAGAACCATTTAAATTGGTAGTGAATACCCAATTGTTCCATTTATCCGTAGAAACCTCTTCTTCAATAGGCTCTGTAAACTGAATGTCTATAAATTCAGCCATTGGCGTTTCCAGAATATACCTCATTAGTCCCATCTTAAAAACGGTAGCTCCCTTTCGCATTACTTGCTCATCAGTATCATCTGGGTAAGTATGAAATTTAACGGTGTCTTTTATGCCAGCAAATTTCTTTTGTCCATCAACAAAGAAGGTATACTCTCCACCTCCCGAGCCTGTTGATTGAAACGTTACCAAAACGACCAAATCTGCATCCTGAACATCTCGAACAAAATTGATAAAAGGTACTTCCTTTTTCAAATAATTGGAAGCATCCATGTAAACATTTAATGCATCCTTTCTACGTGGTTTCTTTTTAGAAACTGGATTTTCTTCTGCAAAAAGTGTAAAGGCAAATATTGAAAGCAATAAAATAATTGGTAATTTTTTCATTGAAAACAGTTGATACAATAATACTATCTTCTTCATGTTATTTTTATTCAAATCTTCCAATTAAATTCTTCCAAATACTTCGAAGTTTGGTTTCTTATATGGTAGATACATGAATTGTAAAAAAGACGGAAAATAAATTGAATTAATTTGAATTCTAATTGAAACAGTTTTGACAAGAAATACATTTTTATTCCTATTTCGTATATTGAAAAAATATTTCGGCAAGCTTCCAATTGGAAATTGAATCTCGACACTTTTAATGAAGAAATAGAAAACTACGTTTGCTAACAAAGTGTCATATGTAATGCGGGTTTCAGCGGGTATCTGAGCTGCGTCTCGTTGTTGCAACACCGCCAATTCGTCTTTGACGATTGACGGAAAATTTGAAATATTGAATAAACGAATTGGCTCTGTGCGGTTTTGAAAGTTTCGTACTTTTAATCCCGCACTCCACATACACCAACCGTTAGCCACAAGCTGATAAAATGGAAGAAAAAGAAAAACCAAGACTTGCGAGATTAACCGCAATCATTACTCAGCTTCAATCCAAAAGACTGGTCACCGCAAGTTACCTAGCTGAAAAGCATAATGTGAGCATACGGACAATTTACCGAGATATTCGTACACTCGAAAAATCTGGAATACCCATAGTAACGGAGGAAGGCAAAGGCTATTCGATAATGGAGGGCTACCATCTCCCCCCCGTTTTATTTACAGAAGATGAAGCCAATGCCCTAATTACCGTAGAACAAATGGCTCTTAATAATAAGGATCAATCGTTTAGCGAAAATGTATCTAGTGCAGTTGAGAAAATAAAGTCCATTTTAAGGTATTCTCAAAAAGGAAATGCGGACCTACTGTCAGAT
>JAIOTR010000506.1 GCA_021106665.1 Bacteroidales bacterium | reverse complement strand
TTTTGTAATTCCAACTTTACTCATTTAATGTTTTTTCTTTATACAAAAAAAGGCAATCGAAAATTGCCTTTTTTACGTTTAATTATTTTCTTAGTCCTAGTTTTTTAATGATCTCTCTGTATCTTTCAATGTTATTGCTTTTTAGGTAATCAAGCAATTTTCTTCTTTTGCCAACCAATCGTACCAATGACCTTTCAGTTGCAAGATCCTTTTTGTTTTTCTTAAGATGACCGGTTAGGTGCTTTATTCTGTAAGTGAACAGAGCAACTTGTCCCTCAGTTGAGCCGGTATCAAATTCTGATTTTCCGTATTCTTTAAAAATGTCCTTTTTTTTCTCAGATGCTAAATACATAAACTATCGTTATTTAAAGGGTTCCTGCCCATTTTTCACTTCATTTCGGGCAAAATTTAAGGGCTGCAAAATTACTATAATCTTTTTAATTAGCAAATAATTGTGAAAATATTTTCACCTGCAGATATTCAGGTAGTAAGCAAAGGATTCATTTTTATGGTTCTACCACGAATTTAGTGGAAAACGACAATATTGGATTATACAACTAATTCATAAATGCGAGAATGATTCAATGCTTCAATGCGAGAATAAAATAAAACAGAGTTGTAAATAGCACATTGTTAAAACTTTATTCATTGCATATATTCACGCATTCCTGCATTCAATCATTGAAGCATTATATATAGTTTTTTTGATTAAATGAAATAATAGCCTTTATCCATTAAATTAACAGTAGTACCATTTTTATAAAGCAAGGGATAAATAGAGTTAAATTCAAATGATATTTATGATACCTGGGATAAAATGCTTAACAATAAGCCATAATTATTTGATTAGGTATTTATTGATTTTTTGAAATAACTCTTCGGAATCAATGGGTTTGGAAATATAATCATTGCAGCCTGCATTCATGCTTTTTTCGTGCTCACCGGCAAGAGCATATGCAGTTTGAGCTATAATTGGGAGGTGATTACGATGTTGTTTTATTAGTCGGGTGGCTTCATACCCATTCATATCGGGAAGTTGTATATCCATTAAAACCAGGTCGATTTGTGGATTGGATGCGCAAATATCTACCGATTCTTTTCCATTTTGTGCATGAATGATTTTTGCCTTTGTGTTTTGTAAATGATTTTTTAACAAGATAAAGCTTGAATAATCGTCTTCAACAATTAATATCACTTTGTCCTTCCAGGCATATCCGGCTTTAGCCTTTTTTTCTGATTGTAATAAAGGTTCAATTTTTCGATTAATTTTTTCATACGGAATAGAGAAGTAGAATGTACTGCCAACACCTTCTTTCGATTCAACTCCGATGCTTCCTCCCATCAGTTCTACCAGTTTTTTAGAAATTGTTAAACCCAGCCCGGTACCACCAAATTCTCTTGTAGTTGAGTCATCAATCTGACGAAACCTGTTATAAACAATATCCAACTTGTCTTCAGGAATTCCAATTCCGGAGTCTTTCACACTAAACTTCAATTTTTTATTATTTCCTGATCCTGTGAAATAATAACTTATCTCAACAAATCCCTTATGGGTGAATTTTATAGCATTGTCTACAAGGTTCGATAGTATTTGTTTTAACCTATAGGGATCTGTAAATACAGTTAGCTCCTCACTTGATTCAGGTTTAGTAATTTTTAGTTCGATATGGGATTTATTTATATTCTCTTTGGTTTTCTGAAAGGTCAAAAAGATCTCATCTATAATATTATTTACATCACAAGCGCTTTTATTTATTTCCAACTCATCGGCTTCAACTTTTGATATGTCGATAATATCGTTAATAATATTCAACAAAAGATTTCCTTTACCTATTATTACATCTATATATTCATCTTTTTTGTCCTCGGTGATGTAGTTGTCTTTCAAAAGTCCGGAAAATCCAATGATAGCATTCATAGGGGTCCTGATCTCGTGCGACATATTGGAAAGGAATGCCGACTTAAGCTTATCGGACTTTTCTGCTTTATTTTTGGCTTCTTTTAACTGGATATTAATTTCTTCAAGTTCCTTAGTTCTTTGTTTTACTAATTCTTCAAGATGGTTTCGGTGATTTATTAACTCTTCTTCTGCAAGCTTTTGATCGGTAATATCACGAACAGTTGCCTGTAATACTACTTTTTTTTGCAACTGCATCCTGGTTAATAGTACCGTGGCATCAAACTTAGTTCCATCCATTCGTTTGTGTTTCCACTCAAAAAAGTTTGATCCGTTTTTTAGAGCCAGCGACATCATTTGCTGGGATTTTACTGTTGAAAGGTTGCCATCCGGCTGATATTCCGGTGATAAACTTGCCGGTTGCTGAGCAATGAACTCCTCTTCATCTTTACAACCGAATATTTCAATCGTGGCATTATTTCCGGCAACAAAACCTTTTTCAAAAGTAAGCATCATGATTGCATCCCTCGAAGAATCATATAGGGTTTTGTATTTCATTTTGCTTTCCTCAAGGGCTTTTGAGGATTTTACTTTTATATCAATATCATGAACGGCGGTTATTCTAACAGATTTCCCCCCGTATTCAGTCATTTTTCCATGTATCTCACAGAAAAATGTTCGACCATCTTTTCTCAGGGCTTTAGCCAAATAAGGATCTTCATATCCGGTAGAAATGTTCTTTTTTATGATTTCTTTCGATTGTTTTACAAAAAGATCCTCTGCCTTTATGCCAATCAGTTCATCGTACCGATAGCCAAACATTTCACATGCAGTTTGGTTTGCATCAAAACAAACACCATCTTCCGACAAAAAGATACCTTCAAATGAAGCATTGGCCAATCCACGGTAACGTTCTTCTGAATCTCGCAAATCCTGCTCAACTTGTTTTCGTTCTGATATATCCCTTATAGTTGTAAGTATGCCAATTGGTTTACCAGATTTATCAAGAACAGGAGCTTTTAAATACTGGAGCCATTTATAGGGATCGTCTTCACCCAATGAATGTCTTTCAAATGTTTTTGGTTTAGCTGATTTAATAACTTCAATATCACTTTGCCTGTAGATTTCTGCGACTTTTTGTGGAAAAATATCAAAATAGGTTTTGCCTATCAGTTCTACCTGTTTCTTTTTTATAAAATTGCAATATGCCGGATTAACTGCCTGGATAAAAGAATCGCGATTTGTTAGAAGAATCGGATCGGGAGTAACTTCAAAGACAGCAGCGTAACCATTTTCTCGAAAATCATTCTGTGACCTTTCCAGAAGATTTTGAAAACGGTGCATAAAACTATTGTTATTTTTTTGCCGGATTTTGACCTTTTTTTGAATGTTCATGACCAATAGTAAACGAAATAGTACTAACGTAATTTGCTAAAATAAGTTTCAAGCTTTTCTTCATGTAAAGATTATATAAAACATTTATTACCAATTCTTTCTGTTCGGATGGTGTGTTTTTAATTAGGTAAACTTAAAACGGGCAATAGTTTGATTCTAAAGGTATGAGTCAGCTTTGATCAAAGAGGGTGCTGAGTGAAGGCAAAGTTTAACTTTTTATAGGATTATTTCAATTTGAAATCAAATGGTTTGAATGGTGAAATATTACTGTTTTTCGAGGTATTCTAAATGCTTTTGTACAAATTTAAGTTCTGAATAACTGATGGGGTCGCCAAGGGCTTCTTTAGCCTTAGATAAACCATCTTCAGGGTTTGCAAGAAAATGATCAATGATGATCCCGGCAGTTTTGGCATCAATAAATTGATTCAGTTTTAACTCTCCTGTTCCAACAAAATGGGATAAATGACCTTCAATAGTAGATTCTGCCATTTCGCGTGTTTTTGCAATTTGCTGAACAGTTTTTCCTTCTCTAAACAATTCCATACTGATCGCTTTGGTGTTCTTTTTGGATTCTTTTTTTATTTCTTCTATTATTTCTTCATTTGCTGATAAACCTTGTTTGGAACAATATTCATGAATAATTGATAATAAATCTTCACCATATTGTTTCAGTTTTTTACCTCCCATTCCTTTAATTGCTTTTAACTGGCTTTCATTTCCGGGAAGGGCATTAGAAATGATCAGTAAAAGTTTTTGGTGTGCGATCATGTAGTGTGGCAGGCCGGTTTCTTTTGCCACTTCGTTACGCCACGACTTTAATCGTTCATACAAAATTGGATTTTCTGTTGTTGTTGGAACCACTATTTTGGGAACTGTCGGTTTGAGTTTGGCTTGTTGTAAGGCAGCAACTGCTCTCACATGAAGGTAATCTTTCAAATTGAACCCTTTTTTACAGGATGCCAGGCAAACTTGTTTAATCCCGACTAACTCAATGATCTTTTTCCGTGTTTCATTTATCTGTTTTCTTATTTCTTTGTTGTCGGTTTCGATAAAGCCTTGTTTGATGGGTGTAGACAAATTCTTTTCTGTCATGTCAAAGAAATAGACAGCAGCTTTTTTGATTCTGTCTTGTAACTGTAATTCCGATCCTTCAGAACCTGATAATTGTTTTAATTGTTTATGAAATTTTTCCGCCACTTCATTTAATACAAGGGTTCCTTTTACCAGCATCTCATTTAATTTTCCCAGCAGGTTCCCCTGGATAATGTTTTTGTGCTCCTCTGAAAGTTTTTTACATTTTTCAATATAATATTGAAGTTGACGGTAGCTGAACAACTCTTCAAATAAGGCGAGTTGATATTTTTGTCTGGATGTGTTCAATATTTTTTCATCAGGTTGGTTTTCTTCAACTTCCTCGTTGAATTTACCAACAGTACTGTCGCAGATGATGCCCTTTGAATTGATCCGGCTGCTAAGGATCAGCCCTTCAAGGGTTTTGCAGCGGCTCAATGCCACATAGGTTTGCCCGTGGGCAAAGGCTGCTTGTGCATCAATAACTGCTTTTTCAAAAGTCAATCCCTGACTTTTGTGTATGGTTATTGCCCATGCAAGTCTTAGCGGATATTGTATATAAGAACCTGCTACTTCTTCCTCAATCTCCTTTGAATTATCATTGATCGTATATTTCACATTATCCCACATTTCCCTGTCCACCATTATCGTGGAATCTTCATCCTTACTTTTTACATAAATTAAATCATCATCAATATTGGTAACTGTACCAATTTTTCCGTTGAAGTAACGTTTTTCAGGAGAACTGTCGTTTTTAACAAACATTACCTGCGCACCAACCTTTAGTTTTAAAAACTGTTCGGTTGGATAGGAGTATTCAGGGAAATGCCCTTTGATCTCAGCTTCGAAAGTATGGGTTTTAGCTTTTAACTTTTTTAATTGTTCCTGATTTATCCTGTTGGCATTTGCATTATGGGTGGTCAGCGTGATATAGCCTTCCTCATTTTCCGGGCTAAAGCCCTGGATGTAGCGATTGTTCAGCGCTTCGATAGATTCGGCTGATAGCCTGTCGTCCCGTATTTCATTCAGGATCTTAATGAAGTTATTATCCTGCTGACGATAAATATGCTTGAGTTCGATACTTACTGCTTGTGATTGCTGGAAAACCTTACTGCTGAAAAAGAAAATAGTGTCGTAATGTTCCCTGAGTAGATTCCACTCATCATCTTTTGCAATAGGCGCCAATTGCTGAAGATCACCGATCATGAGTAATTGTACTCCACCGAAAGGCAATGTTTTGTTTTTGTATCGCCGAAGTATAATGTCAATACCATCAAGCAGGTCGGCACGGACCATGCTGATCTCATCTATCACCAGCAGGTCGAGGGAGCGGATAATATTGATCTTCTTTTTGTTGAATTTTTGGACAAATTTATTTTCACTGGTCTCCAGCCTCCCGGGTAGAATTGGACCGAAAGGCATCTGGAAGAAAGAATGAATGGTTACCCCTCCGGCGTTGATGGCTGCAACACCGGTGGGCGCAACTACCACCATACGTTTGGGTGATTTGTCTTTTAGTTTATGCAGAAAGGTTGTTTTTCCGGTACCGGCTTTTCCGGTTAGAAAAATATTACGGTTGGTGTATTGGACAAAATCAAAAGCGAGTTTTAATTCGGGGTTTTGCATTGTTTGCTTTGGTTGTTATTTATTCGGGTAAAAATAATAAAATTCCAGATATTCATCTGATGACTTTGAGTCGTTAGATGAGTATTATTTCAACCGGCCAGGTCTCTACCCATAGCTATACAAATTTAGCATATTATACCGCATTTTGCAGTAGAATATTTGTTATGCCTTCCTATGCCAATTCTCATATTCATTTATAATTATGGAGGTGTTATGAAAACTTTAAGATTATTATTTTCGCAAATTTTAATTATTAGTGTTTTTTTTCTTTCTAATTAAAAAAAAGTTGATGCTTTTTGTTTTTGCAGCAACTTCTTGCTACATTTCTAACAATACTTCGCTTTAAATTAAATGTAATTTGGTTATTATGTAAGCTTC
>JAIOTR010000562.1 GCA_021106665.1 Bacteroidales bacterium | reverse complement strand
TGAAGGAGGTAAATTAAATTATGTTAAAAACAAAAAAATATACAGATATGAAAAAAGTTTTAAGAGTATTAGTAGTTACAGCGTTTATTCTAGCAGGCCCTTTATTTATGATGGCTCAGAATCCTCCTCACCCCAATGGCGGTGGCGGACCGGGCGGTGGTAATACACCGGTTGGCGGTGGAGCGCCCATAGGTGGCGGCCTTATCATTATGATGGCCCTTGGATTGGGCTATGGTGCAAGAAGAGTATTTGATGCCCGGAACAAAGTGATGGAGTAAAATCTTATTAAAAATTTTTAGATGTAAAAACCTTATCCTGTACATTCAGGATAAGGTTTTATTATTTTTACACAATAATCTTTATCAGGCAAACGTGAAAATTACAAGACCAACTTTTATCATCAGTGAAAATATTTGCCGAAACAATATCCGGCAAATGGCTCAAAAAGCCAAGATGAACAACCTTATTTTTCGGCCTCACTTTAAAACGCATCAGTCAGCTGAAATTGGTAATTGGTTCAGAGAGGAAGTGGTTAAAAAAATTACCGTCTCCTCTGTTCAAATGGCTAAGTATTTTGCAGAAGAAGGATGGGAAGATATCCTTATAGCTTTTCCGGTTAATATTTTAGAAATCGAAAAAATAAACCAACTCGCCTTAAAAATCAAATTGTCTCTTCTGATCGAATCTAAAGATTCTGCTGAATTCCTGAAAAAAAGTTTAAACTATGAAACAGGTATTTACATAAAAATTGACACCGGTTATCACCGAACAGGAATTGCCTCCAACAACTTTAACGAAATAAATAAGATTCTTGAGATTATCGGTAATTCTAATAATTTTAAGTTCACAGGATTTGTAACACACGCAGGACACACTTATAATTGCAAGAGCAAGGAAGAAATCATTAAAATTCATAGTGATTCCATAAATCAGTTGAAAGTTATAAAAGACAATTTTATAAATAATTTCTCCGAAGCAATAATATCAATAGGCGATACGCCATCTTGCAGTATAGCCAATGATTTTAAATATGTGGATGAAATACGACCTGGCAACTTTGTTTTTTATGATGTAATGCAATATCTTCTGGGATCCTGCAAAATTCAAGATATAGCAGTTGCCCTGGCATGTCCGGTTGTAGCCAAACACAAGGAACGAAATGAACTTGTAGTTTATGGAGGTGCGATTCATCTCTCAAAAGATTTTCTTTTTGATAAGAATGGGAATGCCTTTTATGGGCTGGTAGTGAATTTTAAAGATGAAGACTCTTTTTCTTTAGTTCCTGAGTCATACGTTAAAAAATTATCCCAGGAACATGGTATCATTCACTTGCCCTCAAACCAATTTGGAAAATTTGAAATCGGGGATGTTATAGGTATCCTGCCTATCCACTCTTGTCTTACGGCCAATCTTGCAGATGATTACATTACATTAGATCATTGTAAAATTAAAAAAATGAAATAGCTTTTCAATAATGTATAATTTCCATTTTTTTAGATGAACTAGTAAATTTATATGCTATTTTTGCATTTCCTTCATTTCTAAGTTTAAATAAATGGTCGATCAAAAATTAAAAAACATCTTGAGATTGTTATGTATTTCTTTACTTACAATAACTTTCTTTACTTCATGTCATCAAAACAGTCCTCAGCATTACTTTAGTAATGGAAGTGCAAAGTTTCAGTTACAAGATTATAAGGGAGCAGTAAATGATTTTAGTAAAGCCATTGAATTAAAGGCAGATTACAAAGAAGCTTACTATTCAAGGGCTATTTGTTACAGTAATTTGGAGAAATACCACAAAGCTATGGATGATTTCAACAAGGCTATTGATTTAGATCCTGAGTACGCAAATGCCTATAATAACAGAGCTTTTTATGTAAAGGAAAAAACCGGTGACTATGAGGGTGCAATTGAAGACTATAATAAATTCATTGAATTGAATAAGGATAATAATAATGCTTTTGCATATAGTAACCGGGGATATGCCAAACTTATGCTTAATCACCTTGATGAAGCGATGGAGGATATAGAAAAATCCATCAATCTTGATTCAACAAATTCATTTGTATATAAAAACAGGGCGCTTATCTATATCAATTTGGATAGTATACAATTGGCCTGTCTGGATTTAAATAGAGCATTAGAACTGGGATATACCAATGATTATGATATTGAGGTAGAAAAATTGATGGTTGAGTATTGCCCTGAAAATTAGTCCTTTTTCATTTAGAGTTATTTAATTCATTTTATTATTCCCCTCTCGTTGATTATATTCTTTAACTAAATTATTTTTTCTGCCATTCTTATATTTGTATTTTTGTCAATTATGAGAATATAATCTGCATAAAGTGAAACAATATGAATAGATTTTATATCCTGGTATTCTTCATTCTTTTTATATCTAAATTTTCTATTAACCAGGTAAGTATTTATGAAATTCAATTTACTGAAAATCCCGGAAATGGAACCTATCCGTCACCATTGGAAGGACAAAACGTTTCCGTTGGAGGTATTGTAACAGCAACCGGTTATAATTACGATAATTATTTTATCTCCTCTTCAAACGGTGGAGCATGGGAGGGTATTTATATTTATGATAATGATTATGCTCCTGTAATTGGAGATAGCATTATAATTTTTGGTGAAGTTTATGAATACAACGGTTTTACGGAAATGAAAGACCTTTCCGATTTTGAAATTATCAGCAGTTCAAATCCCTTGCCTATACCTGAACAAATCTCTACACATGAGGTGTTTACTGAAGAAGCATACGAAAGCGCGTTTGTAGAGATTACAGATGTAAATGTATCGCAAACCTATGATATTTGGGATGAATGGCGGGTAAATGATGGAAGCGGACCATGTATCATTAGCAATGCGATTTTCAATCTAAAAAATTTTAATTTCCCACTTTTACAAGGATATCCGTTCTCAAGTATTAAAGGAGTTGTCTCCTATTCGTGGGACGATTTCAGGTTTCATCCACGCAGTTTGGATGATATTCAATCGGGGGAAGGCGCCTATATATTTTCAGCAACTGATAAAATGATCTTTGATTTAAATGAATTTGAATATCCTGTTTTGTTATGTTATTTGGGACAATCTGAAGCTGACAGTTATGAATTTATTTTACAATATGATCCACTTGTTATTGAATATTCCGGTTTTGACCAAAATGGAAATTTGTCTTCAAACGGAACGGTAAATGATTTCTCCGGTCAGGGACAAGTTCATTTAACTTTCACCGGAGATTTTTCATTTACAGGTGTTGAGTCGCTGATTACCCTGAATTTTTTTCCTATAGAAACTGGGATTTCTAATATGACTTTTTCATCTGGGATTTTGAATGGTAATGAAATTTTATACTTCTCATTAGGGCAAATATTGATTGACACAGAAGGAGAGCCCATCGGGGATACACTAACTGTTATTCAGCGACCACTGATCAATATTCCGGAAATCATTGTTCCTGAACAGGAATTTGAAATAATATGCTTGGCCCCTTCAGGAACTGTCAACTGGGAAGCTTCTCTTATTCATGAAAACAAAACAATCCAGTTATCGATTACACAATCAATCTATAATCCTGAGTTGGAAAGATGGTATTTAACGGCCAAAGCCCCTCATCCTGAAATTAATGAATTATATGACCTGAAGGTCACTGCATCAGGGAATATCGAAGATGTAACATGTAATGCAGTCCATCTCGTGCCTCAAAAGAAAGACAATTATTATTTTGTGCAAATTACAGATACCCATCTACCTACTCACTATTATTATGAAGATCCGCAATCTATATGGGACACTTCAGAGATTGTAGATTTTCGTGAAGTTATAAAAGACATTAACCTGATCCATCCGGAGTTTGTTTTATTGACGGGTGATTTTGTTAATGAAGGAGAACTAGAGGATCTTGAAAATAGGCGATACTTTTCTATTGCTCAACGACTTCTCAAAGAACTTGAAGTGCCGGTCTATTTGGTTTCCGGAAATCATGATATCGGAGGATGGAATTCTACTCCTGCGCCGCAAGGAGCCGCCCGTAGGAATTGGTGGCGTTTTTTTGGATGGAAATGGCTTCATGATCCGCCGGCAAGTGAACCGAATTATACCCAGAACTATAGTTTTGATTACGGTAATGTGCATTATGTTGGCCTTGAATCATATATAAATTACGATGGATGGATGTACAATATTTTTGGTGATGAAAGCTTTATTCCATCGCAACTTGAATGGCTTGAAAATGATTTAATGAGCGCCACACAAAGCGATAAAAAGGTGCTTTTCTATCATATGGATTTTGCCGACCAACTCAATCTCTCCGCCCTTGATGTTGATATGGCTTTATACGGACATATTCATAGTAATGAAGGAAGTATTTATAATTATCCGTATAATCTTGGTACTGATAATGTTTGTGATGGTGACCGGGCTTATCGATTAATTAGGGTGAATAATGGCAATTTACAACCCCACTATACTTCTTATGCTGGGAATAACGGAGAATATCTGGAAATTACATTTAATCCTTCAAACAACGGAACAGCCGACAGCGTAACTGCACAAATAACCAATTTTCAAAGTTTAGAGTTTAATCATGCAAAAATTAAATTCCTGATGCCAAAGGGAGATTTTGGTTATGATGTACAAAATGGCACATTAGATCAGGCAGATAAAACCGGAAACTATGCTGTTTGTTATGTTAATACGAGCATTCCGGCCAACAGCAATAAAACCGTTACTATTAAAGTAGATACAACCCTTGAAATCTATCATTATCAGGAAAAACCTAAATGTAAATTGTATCAAAACTTTCCTAATCCTTTCTATTCTTCAACTTCTATCAAATATTACCTCTTACAGGATGAATACGTTGAGGTGGCAGTTTATGATCTTGCGGGAAAGCTGATCCGGACATTGGTTCAAAAAGAACAACAGGCCGGTTACCATTCTATAAACTGGGACATATCACAAGAAACTGACAATAGGGATAGCGGTCATGTTTATATTTGCAGACTTATCACAGGCAGTGGATTTGAAGAAAAGATCAGAATGATCCTTTTACATTAAAGTTAAGTATTCACATCTTTGAAAACAACCAGTTCTATGAATACGGAATCATTATATGAATAGAATCTGACAATATTCCTGCGAAAACAAATGGAGCTTGCAGCAAAACAATCAACAGACATATTGATTTATACGACATTTTCTATTTGAAAAATAATTAATCAGGAGTTTTGAAACATAAAGATAAATAATTTACGGAATATCCCGCCTGTTGAATTGCCATAAACTCAATAGTAGGCAAATAAGGATTAATGATCCCAACACAACACTATTCAAAATAATATTATCCTGTTTGAACATTAAATTCTGGGGTTCATAATAAGTAAATATGTTAAATGGCTTTGTAAATTCAATTGAACTCCACAGTTGCGATAAAAAATGCAACATATAAAAAACGAATGTTACAACGGCGCTGATGTTACCGGCTTTACTCCCTGTTTTACCAAATGAAGCAATAAGCAGTGTATAGGTAAATATCAAAACAAAAAGCATCCACAAGTTAAAACTGATTTGAAACATCTTTAAAAGGATTCCCATTGAAAGTTGATGGAAAAGTGCAATTGCAGAAAAAGATCCGATCAAAGCTGCCACAATGATTGCACACAATATTATACAACCTGAAAACCATAATGAAATAATCAAAGATTGCCGTTTAAAAGGATGAGCCAGTAATAATTCCAGTGTTCCTGTTTCCAACTCCCTTGAAATATGATGAACAGGAATGTTAATGGCATTAATAGCCAGTACTGCCAATACCAAAGGATGGTTGAATCCAAAAGCTGCAGCACCATCAAATGTTAGCATATTAAAAAAACTTTCATTCAG
>JAIOTR010000529.1 GCA_021106665.1 Bacteroidales bacterium | reverse complement strand
AATTCAAATTAGACCAACCGCGTTCGATATATCCGTCTGATTGAATATTGGATAATCTTCCATCGAAAGTCCACCTACCTTTGATCAGTCCGGACCCAAAACTCAACGTATTTTTAAATGTATTAAATGAACCGGCCATGCTATTGATTTCAGCATAGGGATCAGGATTTACTTTGGTGGTTTGAATATTAATGCTGGCGCCAAAAGCAGCTGCTCCATTGGTGGATGTACCAACGCCCCTCTGAATCTGAATATTGTCAACCGAAGAAGCCAAATCAGGCAAATCCACAAAATAAACGTTGTGCGATTCAGCATCATTTACAGGTACACCATTCATTGTAACGTTGATGCGTGTAATATCAGTTCCTCGAATTCGAATACCTGTATAACCCACTCCTGCACCTGCATCAGAGGAGGTAACAACTGATGGTGTAATCTGCAAAATATATGGCAGATCCTGCCCGATATTGTTATTTGCTATTTGCTGCTTATCTACAACAGCATAGGTTGTAGGTGATTTTTCTTGTGCCCGTGTAGCCTGAACGATCACTTCATCACTCATAATGGCAGTGTACTCCAATCTAAAGTTCACATTCATGTTTCCGCTGACATCAATATTTTTTACAACGGATTTATAACCTACAAATGAAATTTCTATCTGGTGCAAACCAGCCTTGACATTTGAAATGGTGTAAATCCCTGAAGCATCAGTTGTTGTTGATGACTCACCTTCATCAAACTGTATGTTTGCTCCGGGCAATAATTCACCCGAATCCTTGTCTGATACTTTTCCTGCGATGGTATATTGTGCTGTGGAAATCAATGGTAAAAATCCGATCAATAAGATCAGGATCTTTTGGTTAAATCTTTTAATAAACATGGCAAAACAATTTTAATTATAAATGATTTCAAATCATTCAAAAAAGGGAATTGCCATACATACACTGTGATTTACTTTTCCCTACGCCGGCATTACCCGGATCAGGTTCAAGAGTATGCTCTCAGCCCGTTTTGCAATTTTAATTTTTTGATTTTAAATTTGATGGAATACGTATTACAAATCTTCCATCTCTCAGTCTACAATCTAAAATCTACAATCTAAAATTCTCAGGGCACCCCGTTTGAATTAATGCTGCAAAATTAATCAAATTCAGGACAGAAGTAAAGAATTTATATCGAAAAATTTCGGATGGAAATGAAATTTCAAGGTTTGACAAGCCAGGTCAAAAATTTTCAAATCGGTTTTTTCTATGATTTGGGAATCGGAGGTAGCAATGATTCCAGTTGATACTTCTTTCAATCTTTTGTCAACCTTATCAGATAAGATGATTTCAATATCGGAGTTATGTCCGGAAGATGGACTTGATAGATTATTTTTTAATTTCTCATGATTATTAACTTGCTGATCAATATAAAATACAAGCTGATCTATATTCAGGGAATCACAATAAATTAAAATGAGTTCAATGGATCTTGATAATAATTCGGAACGAAAAATTTTCCCATGTATTTCCGATGCATCCCTCAAAAAGCCATCCGAGGAAATAAAAACCACATTCCCATTCAGGTAGCTGGCTATGGTTAATATTTGATTGAATCCATCAACATATAAATCCTGATCCTTTACCAATTCCTCCGGTATCAATTTTTCAGATCGAAGTTTATTTTCTTCTTTTGTTGAGACTCCCCGGTAAAGCATGGAGCGTTCAGTTCCAGAAAGTTTGTACCTGTCACCGACCAGTTTATGAATAGATTTTTGAGGGTACTTTTTTTCAAGCAGATCATAATAATCCTGAACCGCAATTGCAAAATCATCTGAGAATTCCATATCAGATAAAATTAATAAAAATTTATCACTTTTGAAATATTGCAGGTTTACATTTAATTGATTTCTTACATTTGCATTGCAATTAATATAAATGAAACTGATAATCATCAACGGACCTAACCTTAATTTACTTGGGAGCAGAGAGCCTTCCATTTATGGCGATGTTTCTTTTGATAAATACCTTGAGAAACTTAAGAACGAATTTAAAGATTTACAAATAGATTATTACCAAAGTAATGTTGAAGGTGAAATAATCAATAAACTGCATGAGGTTGGGTTTACGTATGATGGTATTATTTTAAATGCCGGTGGCTATACCCATACATCCGTTGCCATTGCCGATGCAGTTAAAGCGATCATAACACCGGTTGTGGAAGTTCATATTTCAAACATTCTTTCACGGGAGGATTTCAGGCATGTTTCTCTTATAGGACCAAATGCCAGAGGATCAATTATGGGTTTCGGTTTGGATTCTTACAGGTTGGCAGTTGAAAACTTCATATGATGATCAGCTAAATTTATTCTGGCTCAGATCGGAGAATTTTCTTTTGCCTTTAAGAAAATACACATAAACCAGATTTCTCTGATAAACCTTTGATACCGGGAAGTGCTGGATTTTTTTTCTCTCTTCCCTAAGTTCCGGCAACAATGAAAAGAATTTCCAATGAGCTTTAACAACTGCATATAAATCCTTGAAACCCCCATCAAATAAAAACTTAATGGCCGCTATTCCATCAAGGAACATGCGAGCAATAAATACCTTGAACAACCTATCCTGGGGCAGGTTTTTATAAAGCATAATGTTATTGTTCCGCATGTT
>JAIOTR010000223.1 GCA_021106665.1 Bacteroidales bacterium | reverse complement strand
TCAATATCTTTAAAATATGTTTCATCCGGTGGAGTTATTGTTTGAGGATCCTGCCCTTTGGTGAATGTAATGGTGTATAATGGACCTTGAGCATGTTTCTCGGTAAATTCAACCCAAATTACATAATCTCCATCAGGAACAATTTCTCCATCAACATCGGTACAATCCCATGTAACTGTGTGTGTCTGGTGGCTTGTTAAGGTCGGTCCAGTAATGGCATCTATCACATTATAATTGGAGGCGTCTTTCCAGGTATATAAATATTGTTTCCGCTGATTGGCCATGGCCTTTCGCGTTTTTACAAATCCGTTTACATCTTCAACCCAAATTACAAAGACGTGTCTCGGCGCATAATTTCCATTTTGAGTCACCGTTCTAACGGTAAAACTAATTTCACCACTACTTGCAGCTTTTGTATTTTTACTTGATGGATTTGAAAAACCTGATAATAGGAAAAAAGATAAACTACCTAACAGTGTGATAGATAAGAAGAATGTAGACGCTCTTTTCATATATGTTAATATTTATATTTATGAATGCAATAGTAGTGAAAATTTCTTTGCTTAAATAAATAAAAATATTAGTAAATTTGCAATCCCAAAAATGGTGGATGTAGCTCAGTAGGTTAGAGCACTAGATTGTGGTTCTAGGGGTCGCCGGTTCAAATCCGGTCTTCCACCCGAAGTAAGGCCGCCAAATATTGGCGGCCTTTGTGATTAAATTCCTAATGAAAACAGGCTTTGTCATTATATATTTAATAAATGGCAAAAGTCAACTACACACAAGACCTGCCCGCAGGATTTGTGCCCGATAGAAAAAAAATTACTCGTTATTTGTTTTTATCAACTGAGTTAATTCAATTTGTTGGCTGGAAACAAACATGTTTGTTTGGTAGGAGCAAACAAATTATCATGATGGGTAAAACATTTTCTTTTCAATCACTTCGCAAAATGTTTAACCTAGGGGCAACATCTACAATCATTGAATACATTTCGTTTCTTGAGGACAGTTTTTTGCTTTTTACAATTCCTAAATTTGGTTATTCAGGTTTGTTATAATCTTAATTCCGATAATAAAGTAAGGGAATTTAATGGTTTGTTAGAGGCAATGCAGTTTTTTAGTTTGCAGGAAGGCCTTATGCTTACAATGGACGAAGATGACAAACTTACAATTAATGGCTTGCAAATTATACTAAAACCTGTATGGAAATGGATTATGGAGTAGTAATCGGATAATTATTAAGAAATTGATAAACAATTACTCAACTAATAAAATAATCCGAAATACCATAACGGAATTATATTTCCATACCCGTATTCTATATCATCTTTAACTACAAAAGCATTTTGTAATCCTGTGATTTGTTTTTGAGTTTTATTTTTGCCTCCAACTTCAAACAGATATTTACCATCAATTAGAAAATCTCCTTCAGAAGGCAAAGTGCAGTTGTGTTTAGCAGAGACCTGATTAACAAAAAATACTTCCCTTATACTTCCGAGACTTCGTTTGTCAGGTGAAAGGACTGTAACATTAAATTTTACACTAAAACCAATAGTAAAATCATTTTGTCCATCTAAAACATAATATGGTAATTCAAGATACCCGTTAGTATTATCCTCAATTTGAAGAAAATTATCAATAATATAAGCAGTTCCTAATAATTCACCGTCATTCCCGTTTCCACTTTCATCATTGGCGTTGCCGTTGAAGGGGTAGTGGGCAACGAGGCCTTGCTGTAATGGGTCCCAACCACCTTCTAAATAAAGGGATTGTATTTCGGATTCATTCAAAGGCCGATTATAAATCCGTACATCATCTAACATACCGTTAAAATAGTGCTGTATGGGATTGTTTTTATCAGAATAAGCTCCAATAACAGCATAAGGTGTGAGGTTACCGCTTGTAGTTTGATCGGCTACACCTATCAATTGCGAATCAAGATAAAGTCTAAAATCATATTCACTCGAAGTTACTACCCAGTTATGCCATACATTATCATGAACACTTAAATTATTATGAACTTTTGGTCGAATTCCCCCGTCAAATCCTTTAATTGAAGCATAAATTGAATCTCCATATTGCCACTGTACAGCCATATAAATAATTGATGTAGTAGTACCAGATCTTCCACCAAAAAGACTTTTAATATTAGAAGATGGATTTAGTTCCGATGTTTTTAACCAAAGGCTTACAGAAAATGACCTTGAATTTAATGTTGGATATGGAGGGTCAATAAAGTCAGTGATTCCATCAAACTCAAAAGCACAATTTGAATTTCCAAACCTATCAAATGTTGGAGTTGCGCCATTATTTGTTGCATTATTTCCATTATTGCTGAAATTTTCTGTACTCCCATTGGTAAAAGGAAAATAAGCCACAAGACCTTGCTGGAGGTTTACCTGGGCGAATAAACTTAAACAGATAATAGTGAGAAATAAAAAAATGCTAACTTTTTTCATAGGATGTAATTTAATTTATTAGAAATAACACTAATTAAAACCTCCTCAAACTTATTATTAATATAATAACTAACAATGAGTCAATCGACTTATTTAGTAGATGGCAATAATCAAATGATGAATGATGGATTGCATTGAGTAACTAAACATCTATCCCCCTTACATATCTCGGTGATATACAAAAAGAAAGCTCTTTTTCGTTAACTTTTAGCAAACAAGATTTCTCTTTGCGGTTAATTTCAATAAGGAATTCAATGAACAACATAATTTTTTGTGAGTTATAACTCAAAATAGTTATAACAATTTTGAGTTACAACTCAAATATTTACTACTTTTGCAAAAAAGCAAATGATTAATAGAGAATTAGAAAAGGTTATAGTGGGTAAACTCAATACGGGCAAAGCTATAATAATTCTGGGGCCAAGGCAAGTTGGCAAATCTACATTACTGGAAGTCATTAAAGCAAAAACAAACAGGAAAACTTTATATTTAAATTGCGACGACAATGACGTTAAAAAAGCATTAACCGAAGTAACAATAAACCAATTAAAACGGATCATCGGCAATCATGAAGTAGTGATGATCGATGAAGCACAGCGAGTTAAGAACATTGGACTTACACTTAAATTGATCACAGATCAACTAAAAAAAGTACAATTAATTGTAACAGGTTCGTCTTCCCTGGATTTAGCAAATATGGTAAACGAACCCTTAACAGGTAGAAAGTTTGAATATCAGTTATTTCCGTTTTCCACAAAAGAATTAGCCGACCATTATGGATTTATGGAAGAAAGCAGGAACCTTGAAACCAGATTGATTTACGGAAATTATCCTGATGTAGTTCAGAATCCGGGTAATGAACCTGAAATATTAAAAAATCTTGCAAGCAGTTATCTGTTTAAAGACATATTTATATACCAGGACATCAGAAAGCCTGAGTTTATAGAACAACTTCTGGAAGCACTTGCTTTGCAGGTAGCTTCAGAAGTATCGTATAATGAACTGGCCCAACTTCTAAAAACAGACCCTCATACAATACAACGGTATATCAGCTTACTTGAGAAAGCTTTTGTCATATACAGGATCAGGTCATTCAGCCGAAACCTGAGAAACGAATTGAAAAAGAGCCGAAAAATCTATTTTTATGACAATGGGATACGAAACACGATCCTGGGTAATTTTAGCCGGCTTTCATCAAGAACAGATACCGGTTTGCTATGGGAAAATTATTTTATTTCTGAAAGAATGAAATACCTGCACTATAATAAAATCTACGCTAACAGGTATTTTTGGAGAACAAGACAACAGCAGGAAATTGATTACATTGAAGACTACAATGGGCAACTAACTGCATATGAAATAAAATGGAATCCAGGGAAAAAGATTAAATTTCCCAAGACGTTTTCCTCTGCTTACCCCAATTAAGAATGTAGTGTTGTTAACCCGGAAAATTTCTGGGACTATATTGGGTTATGATTTATCAAAATGTTAAAATGTCTTTGATGCATACCAGGTTATCTCCAAAAAAGTGTCATTTATCGATAATTTTATCTCCAAAAAAATGTAATTAGTGTCTATTAGAAAACTGCACATTTTTCAAGTGGCTTTAAGAAGGCGTCAAGAATCCCGCAAATGCGGGATGAAGCATTTAGAATCCAAGAGTTTACATTTGTAAATGACTGGTTCTAAATGCAAGCGTAACGCAGTTATTGACGTTTTCTTAAAGCCACTAATTAAACATCCAACCTCTTTACATATTTAGGCGGAATACAAAAAGAGAACTCTTTTTCGTCAACTTTCAGCAAACAAGATTTCTCTTTCCGGTTAATTTCAATTAGGTATTTTTTATTGATAACTGTAGATCGGTTTATCCTGTAAAATTGCTTTAGAGGCAAGATTTCCTGGACTGCCTTTAAAGTCATTGAAAGAGTCACTGTTTTGTCTTCGATAAGATGTAAGTTGGAATAATTGCTGTCAGCCTGGATATATATAATGTCTTCCGGGTTAACAAAAATAAATCCTGTTCGTGTTGTAAATTTTAATTTATCCTTGTCCAACCTGCATATAAGGTTTTCCACCTTATTGTGGAAATCTGCATTTTTCATTTCAGCTTTGTATCTTTCAACCGCTTTTCTTAAATCATGCGGATTGATAGGTTTAAGAAGGTAATCGAAAGCGGCATAACGAATGGCATCAATGGCGTATTTGTCAAAGGCAGTTGTGAAAATAATAGTGGGATTAATGTCTAATCACTTTGGGGTTAGTTCCCCGCTGCTTGCAGCGTAATTTTCATATATTTGTGTATGAATGAAAGTCAATACATACACAAATCGCATAATGTGTCAGTTTTGCTGTATCATTTTGTATGTCCGGCAAAATACAGAAGAGTTGTATTTAGTTCCCAAGTAGATAAAAGCTTAAAGGAAGTTTGTTTGGAAATAGAAATGCGTTATGAAGTATGCTTTCTTGAGATTGGCACTGACAATGATCATGTTCATTTTCTGCTTCAATCTGTACCGACAAAGAGTCCCACCCAAATAATAAAAATGCTAAAAAGTATAACAGCAAGAGAAATATTTCGATTGCATCCAGAAGTAAAAGAGCAATTATGGGGTGGTGAATTTTGGACAGATGGTTATTTCGTCAATACCGTGAGTAAATTCGGAGATGAGAGCACAATATCAAGATATGTCCGAGAGCAAGGAAAAGAAAAGGAGTATAAAGTTCTTCACAAAACTACTCAGCTTGCTCTCTTCTGATACCCCGTCTGCTTGCAGCGG
>JAIOTR010000385.1 GCA_021106665.1 Bacteroidales bacterium | reverse complement strand
TTCAAGGATGGTGGTAACTTTAATTCAAAAGGTATAATTTTCTTAAAAGAGGATAAAGTTTGGTGGCACGTTTCTAATGGAAAAGAGGTTTTGGACTATTTCAAATTGCAGATAATTAGTGATAAAATACCAATTTCTTCAAAGACAATTACTATCAAGGTGAATAACACTTATTTTACAGATTACCAAACGCAAAATGTAATTGGTTTTGTGGAAGGCAAGGTAGAGCCAGATAGTTTTTTGGTTTTTACGGCTCATTATGATCATCTTGGTCAGATGGGTGCCGATACATACTTTCCCGGCGCTAATGATAATGCCAGCGGGACGGCTATGCTACTTAATCTTGCCAGACATTATTCCTTATCAGAAAACCGGCCCGACTATTCTATTGTCTTTATGGCCCTTAGTGCAGAAGAAGTGGGACTCATGGGATCGGAATTTTATGCCACAAACCCATTGTTTCCTCTTGAGAGAATTAAATTCCTTGTCAACCTTGATATGGTAGGTTCCGGAAGTCAGGGAGTCAAAGTGGTAAATGGATCGATTTTTAAAGATAAATTTAATTTATTGGTAAAACTTAATACAAAACATGAATACATTCGCAAGGTAGAAGAGCGTGGAGAGGCTGCAAACAGCGATCATTATCCGTTTTATGCTCAGGGTGTTCCTTGTTTTTTTATTTATACTCTGGGTGACGAATGTAAAGAGTACCATAATATTTATGATGTATCTGACAATGTTCCTTTAACGGAATATGATGACTTTTTCAAACTATTGCTGGATTTTATAAACACATTTTAATCGCAATGTCAAAACTTTTCATCGTTCCTACACCAATCGGAAACCTGGAAGATATAACCTTAAGGGCAATTCGGATATTAAAAGAGTCAGATTTAATTCTCGTTGAAGATACACGCTACACGGCAAAATTGTTACGGCATTACGATATCAAAACCAAAATGAAATCCCATCATAAGTTTAATGAACATAAAATAATCCCAGGGATTATTGATAGAATTTCTATAGGTGAAAAAGTTTCCTTAGTAAGCGATGCGGGTACCCCAGGTATTTCTGATCCAGGATTTTTACTGATCCGGGAATGTTTAAAAAACGATATTGAAATTGAATGTCTTCCGGGCGCTTCAGCATTTATTCCTGCCCTGATTAATTCAGGAATTCCATCAGATAAATTTCATTTCGAAGGATTTCTTCCGCACAAAAAAGGTCGCAAGTCAAGACTGGAATCCCTTAGCTCCCTAAATACTACAATGGTTTTTTATGAATCCCCATTCAGGCTTGTAAAAACGCTTGATCAGTTAATTGAGCATTTTGGAGCGGAACGGATTGCTTCGGTTTCGCGCGAACTCACTAAAATCCATGAAGAAACAAAAAGAGGTACCCTACATGATCTAAAAGAGTATTTTTCAAAACGAATTGTAAAAGGGGAAATAATTATCGTTATAGGAGGTAAAGATTAATATCTTGTTCGGTAATGAACAAAATTGTAAAAGATCGAACACAATTCAAAAATTACCCACCATTAGTTTTTTGATGTAAAAGATTGTTTACTAAGGGTATAATCTTTTTGGCATATAGTTCGCTCTATAACCTACCAGATTGATTTAAACCATGGAAACTTTATCAAATCAAACGTAAAGCAAACAACCGTTCTCACCTTTTACTACCATAAAGGTTTATGTTGGATTTGGCAACGTGCTTCAGGGTCCCGCGATTAGCGGGACCTTTTTTATTGAAAAGCTTAATTTTGTATCTAAGTCCTGAAAATGATTAAGTATGCCCCCATTAAAATAACAGAAGAGATGAATTTTATCATTTGGGATGTTGTAACTTACTCCATCCATAAATTATAACTTAAAAAATTGAATTGAATAAGTGAAAGTAAGGTTAAGGAGAATTATAAACCTGAAGCGTAGTACCATCATAGTCCGTAAAATATTGTTTTAATGGCAGGTTTGAGGGACCTCCTGCAGGCATGCCGTCTAAAATACTATATTGCGACATACAACACGAATCTATCAATAGTATACCTGATAGGTCAACTTCAACTATGGCATCTTCTTCCTCAGGATCATAAGGGCAGGTTCGCTCAAACGCATTGAAATTAAACTGGTCGATCCTGTAGATGAGAACTCCCCGGTACCCTTCGTAATCATAGTATTTCCAATTACCTACCGGAATAAAATCTATACCGTCGGGTTGGAGAAAAAAGTTTACATAAACATTGGGAATAATTCCTTCCTGTGTATCTTCATCATCTTTGCAGGCAATTACCAAAAATAGTAGTGAAAATACTATTAATATGTTTTGTATAGTTTTATTAAAGTACATGAGTTCTTAAAAACAAAATTAATAATTTATTAATTTCGGCAATTGAACAACGTTAATATAATAATAATATTGAATGTCTTTGGTAAAATTTACTGATAAGATAATGAAGTTTTGTAAATTTAGAGCGTTGGTTTTTGCTCTTGTTGTTGTTTTGTTTATATCAGGATGTAAAATACTTGGATTTAATAACCCTGAAAAGAAAGCCAGGGAACAGCAGGAAAAAGAAACAAAAAAAGCTGATAAGGCACACCAGAAGGATGTGAACAGGCATTATAAGATGCAAACTAAAGCTACCCAACGAAGGATGAAGAAGAATAAAAAATCGGCTAAAAAGAAAAACCGGGGCAAAAAGAACAAATCGAAATGGAGGTGCTCATAAATTATTTTTATGTTCAGTGTTTTTAAATATAGGCCAATTTATACTTTACAAATAATCACAGTTTTCCTGTGTTGTTCTTTTTCGGTAAATGGACAGGAGTCTCAATCTATAAAATTTGACCGGCTATTGTCGGAAAATGTCAGATATGTAAAGGGCTTATCTCAAAACTGGATTTATAACATACATCAGGATAGGTACGGTTATATGTGGTTTGGCACATGGGAGGGGCTTAATAAATATGATGGGTATAACTTTACTATTTATAACGTTGAAGACGGATTAAGTGACCATGTTATAAATTGTTTGTTGGAGGATGACGAAGGTATATTTTGGATCGGTACAGATAAAGGATTTAATAGGTTTGACCGAAAGAATCAAAAATTTACACAATATACTGATCTTCCCGGAGACACCTCCGGTTTATTTTATGAACGCGTAATGTCCATTATTCAGACACGTGATAGCTCAATATGGCTTGGCACAGGTGCCGGATTAATTAAGTTTGATAAACAAACAGAAAAGCTCACCCCCTTCTTATCAACAGGCCAGGAGTATTTTAGTGTGAGAAGTAATTATATTTTAAACCTTTGTGAGGATAGAGACGGGATTATCTGGATAGGAACATCATACGGCCTGGTAAAATTTGATCCCAAATCAGAAAGATCAACCCGGTATTACCATATTGAGGGAGACTCAACCAGCTTAAGTAATAATAAT
>JAIOTR010000475.1 GCA_021106665.1 Bacteroidales bacterium | reverse complement strand
TACTGATATTTGGCTCGAAGGACCTGCTATGAAAGTTTTTGAAGGAAAGATTGAAATTTGAAAATATGAATTCCAACTTTTCAATAAGAGATTATCGAAAGAATGATTACCCAGAAGTTAAAGAGCTTTGGGAAAATACAGACATGGGAGGTACTTTCAGGGGAGATGATGAACAAGTTATTGAAAAAACGATACAATCAGGTGGAAAGCTATTGATTTTGGAAGATAATGAAACAGGTGAGATTATTGGAACATCCTGGATGACTTGTGATGGTAGAAGAATTTACCTTCATCATTTCGGTATCAAGCCTGAACACCAGGGAAAGGGATTTTCAAAACCTCTACTCAAAGCTACATTGGAATTTGCAAAAAATATGGGAATGCAGCTCAAAATTGAAGTTCATAGAAATAATTCCAAGGCAATAAATCTTTACTTTAAAAGTGGATTTAAATATCTTGGAGATTATTATGTTTATATCATCAGGGATATTAATTCGGTTAAGTAAAAAACTTATGAAAGCCTTTCATGCTTACGATATAAGGGGAATTTACAACAAGGAATTTACAAAAGAAGATGTTTATAAAATTGGCTTCTTTCTTCCTGAGCTACTTAAAACAAAGAAGGTTTTAGTTGGCAGGGATGCCAGGATTTCGTCTCCTGAGATTTTCGAAAGTTTATGTAAAGGGATCACTGATTGCGGTGCAGATGTTTACAATGCAGGACTGACTACAACCCCAATGATTTATTGGTCAACCGCAAAATATGATTTTCATGCATCAGTCATGATCACAGCCTCACACAATTCCAAAGAATATAATGGACTAAAGGTATCTCGTAAAGAAGCTTTACCTGTTCGATATGACAATGGGTTAAATGAAATCGAAGCCAAAATCCTTGGAAACGAATCCATTAATATGAATAAGGTTAAAGGTAAAATTTTTGAATATGATGTAAAGACAGATTATATTGAATTCTTAAATCAATTTGTAAGTGATACTTCCAATCTAAAAATTGCAATGGATTGTTCAAATGGTATGGCCGGTTTACTTATAAAAAATTTCCTAAAAGATCATCCTGAATACATTAACCTGGAATTGGATGGAACATTTCCCAACCATGAGCCAAATCCTCTGGTGATGAAAAATGTCAGACAACTTCAGGATTTGGTCATCAAAGAAAAATGTGATGTGGGGGTTATATTTGATGGGGATGCTGACAGGGTGATGTTTGTTGATGAAGAAGGAGCTTTTATTTCACCCGACTTGATGATTGGAGTTCTGGCTCATTATTTTTTAGAAGAAAGAGGGCTGAAGGGCAATGTGTTACAAGATATTCGAACATCTAAATCTGTTACTGAATACATTGAAAAATTTGGCAGCAATGTACATATCTGGAAAGTGGGAAGGGCTTTTGCTGCCCAGAAACTGAAAGAAATAAATGGTATATACGGAGGTGAGTTTGCCGGTCATTATTACTTTCGTGACTTTTACTTTTCTGACTCAGGAATTATGGCCTGTCTCCTTATCCTGAATATTTTATGTAAGTTCAAAAAGCAGGGAATCAAAGTTTCAGAACTGATAAATCAAATAACAAAGTATGCAAGTTCAGGTGAAATAAATTTCACAATTGAAAAAAAGGATGAAGCTATGGAGGCCGTGAAAGAATTTTTTACAAAAAATAATAAGGTTGATGCTTTTTATGATTTCGATGGATACCGGATTGAATTCAAAGACTGGTGGTTTAATATCAGGCCATCCAACACAGAACCATACTTACGATTACTCGTAGAAGCTATTGATAAAGATTTACTTAATAATAAATTGCAAACAATTACTTCCATAATTAAGAAATTTGAATAATGCTGAAAGGAAAAAACATTGAGTTAAGAGCCCTTGAACCATCAGATGTCGATCTGTTGTATCAATGGGAGAATGATGAAAAAATATGGCATTTGAGCAATACGGTTGTCCCTTTTTCACGATTTGTTCTTGACCAGTATGTCATAAATTCAACTCAGGATATTTACACCAACAAACAACTTCGTTTGATGATAGATAAAATTGAAAAGGGAAACAAAACAACCATTGGAAGTATTGACCTTTTTGATTTCGATCCCGCAAATAAAAGGGCGGGTATAGGGATACTCATAATTAAAAATGAACAGAGAAAAGGGTATGCTTCTGAATCACTTAAACTGTTGTTGGATTATTGTTTTAAGACACTACATCTACACCAGGTGTATTGCAATATTACTGATATGAATACAGCCAGTTTAAATTTATTTAAAAAACATGATTTTCAAATAATTGGCTTGAAGAAGAACTGGTTACATATCAAAGATAAGTGGATAGATGAATATATCTTACAATTAATTTATCGTTAGTTAATTATAGATAAAACAATATTTGAAATTTTACGTAGAAATCAACAATTAATTTTATCAAAATAAACTACTGATTACAAATGGAATACTACCATTCCAGATACAACTCGGGCAGAAAAAAAAAGAGATCAAAATTTTCGAAATTTATCCTTTACGCCCTTTTGGTTATAATAATTGCTGCTGTTATCATTGCCTATCAATTATATAATGTCATATTAAAACCCAATACCTGGGTAAAAAATGAACAATCAACATCTATTTTCATCGCAACAGGATCATCATTTGAGGGTGTGAAAACATGTTTGTATGAAAAAGGAATTGTAATAAACAGGATAAGTTTCGAATGGCTGGCTAAAAAGAAGAACCTGAAAAACAATATTCATCCCGGCAGGTATCTCATCACCAATGGAATGAGCAATGATGAACTTATAAATTTATTGAGGGCGGGCGAACAAACTCCAATAAATCTTATTTTTAACAATATCCGTACAAAAGAAAGCCTGGCCCAAAAGATAGCCATGCAAATTGAATCTGATTCAACAGAGATCATTAAACTTCTTAGAGATTCAGCCTATATAAGCATTTTTGGTTTTGATAAAGAAACAATCCTTATCATGTTCCTTCCCAACACCTATGAGGTTTATTGGAATATTACACCCAAGGACTTAATGGACAGAATGTATCTTGAGTACAATAAATTCTGGAACGCAGATCGAAGACATAAAGCTGAAGAAATAGGCCTTGATCCTGAGGAGGTAAGTGTTTTGGCTTCAATAGTTGAAAAAGAAACAGCAAAAAATGATGAAAAAGCAAAGATAGCAGGAGTTTATATGAACAGGATGAAATACGGATGGCGGTTGCAAGCTGATCCAAC
>JAIOTR010000194.1 GCA_021106665.1 Bacteroidales bacterium | reverse complement strand
TCAGGTCAGAAATAATTAAGAATATTAAGCTAAAAGAAAAAAGGTTTGGTTTTGAGCCAGAAATCACTGCAAAAATTTCAAGAATTCCCAGTATACGAATATACGAAGTTGGGATATCCTATTATGGCCGCTCATTTTACGAAGGTAAAAAAATAGGCTGGAAAGACGGATTCAGGGCTATTTATTGCATTTTAAAATACAACACCTGGAACAAATAAGTTTTACGCAGAAGATTGTTTTCGTTTTTTATTCTTCAAATAGAATTTTTCGTTCCACAATACCCACAAAGCAAACATCACTACATAAAAGAAAGGCCTCATAACATAATCGTGGATAAAATCCCAATGCTGGGGAACATTTATTGTTACAAAAGTCATCCCTACAATTCTGAAAATATTGACAATATGAATAATAACAAGGCCAAAAGGAATATACCATAATTTATGTTTCCAGGGTCCGGGATAAAGAAGAATTAAAATGACCCACTGATAAAATTGCTTTAATCCGGAGCAACTTCTATTTACATATACTGAACCATTACCCTCTGCATAATAAATTACGTTTCGCCTTAAGACTTCTCCTATTGTAAGCTCATCAAATGTTGTTACGTTCACACCCAAAACATCTAATATCCAGGAACTTGCTAAAAATACTTTTCGGGATAGCCAAAGTTCTGAATCTCGTAAGAATTGTAGCGCAAAAATATCCTGGTAGAAAGTCCTCCACAAAAAGTGAAAGAAAAGCAAAATAATCATAAAGATAGCTACATCTTTAAAAGCATATAAATGATATTTTTTAATAAAATCATTAATTGAAGAAAGTAATTTATTGCTCATTTTGATTAATAATATTTGGAGAATTATTTATGTATCTTGTAAATTTAAAATTTGACTGGCTAAAATATAAAAACTTTAATAACTTTGCGCTCTTCAATAAGAAAACATCAATTCTTTTGAGTCAAAGACACAAATATAAAAGCAGAAGAAAAAAAAGTTTATTCCAACGGATTAACCATAGTATTATAGGATCTTATAATAATTTTGTTGAATCTTTTAAATCTAAACCGACTAAATACCGGCCTTATCTTGGCCCTCAATCCAAAGATATATCATCGGATAAAGAAAATATAGATGTTTCAGAGGATCGCAATGAGATTGTAGAAGATAGCAAGTATTCCAGGCCTGTAAGCAATAAAAAGCACCATAAAAAAAGTTACCGTTTAAGTGATATCAGGAAAAGGTGGGAAGCAAAACGCGAAAAAAGGAAGAAAAGAAAATTTAAGAAAAAAGTTAAACAAAGACACATAAAAAAACATAAAAAAAGAGCCCGCCTGGAGTTTATACGAAGATTTTTTCCCAACTATAAAAAACCCAGAAATATTCCTTTAGTTGAACTTTCGGATGAGGAAGCTGCTGAAGTGATCAAGCAACGCCAAAAAAATTATTTTTACTATACGATAAATTCAGTTGCCCTTTTTATCATAGCATATCTTTTGGTCTACTTCATGTACCAGCTTGCTGTACTGGTAGTTGCTTCACGATGGAAATTGGATTCCGTATTGATGTATTATGACCTTGCATTTAACGATTATTCCCCATTATGGACAAGATCCAACATTATCCTTGTTACATTTTCAGGGCCATTTATTTCATTAATTATAGGATTTCTTTTTTACAGATTTTTTAGTAACAGGCGAAAAGTAAAGGGGTTTCTGAAATTATTCTTTTTATGGATTGCTTTACACGGATTTAACCAGTTTCTTGGAGCTTGGGCAACCGGTGTATCATTTGATGAAGGTTTTGGTTATGTTCCGGCCTGGTTGTATATGAATGTATTCTGGCAGATTTTAATTTCTTTGATATTCCTGTTTATTTTGGGAATAATTGGCTATTATTCTGCCTCAAAATTTTTGGATACATCTAAATCGGCATTTAGGGTTAATCAGGAAAACAAATCAAAATTTTTATTGTTTCAGGCTGTTTTACCATGGGTTATCGGTACATTAATTCTAATACTTGTTAAAATCCCCAACAACATGCCTTATGATACAGGTAACATGATTACTTTATTATTTGGGGTTGTTCCGATATTATTCAACAGGTATGCAAGACCTACAGTATCATTTGAAAAAGAAAGAAAACCAACTAAAATAAAATGGTTGTATATTGTTATTTTTGTAGTGTTGATTCTAGCCTTTAGAATCGGATTAGATAAAGGATTGCATGTACTTTTAAATTATAAATTTACAATGTCCCTCGAAATTGTTCCGCTTTAAACCAGTTCGAAATCCATTTGTTTTTTTGCGAGTTCTATTTTTCTTACCCGTATTCTCACAGGGTCCCCCAATTTGTATTCTTTTCCATATTGATGGCCCATAACCCGGTAATTATCTTCATCAAGATAATAAAAATCATCTTCCATGTATTTTAATGATACCATTCCTTCGCACTTATTACCTTCCAGTTCAACAAATATTCCCCACTTACTTACACCTGATATTAATCCATTAAACTCCTGTCCAACTTTATCTAATAAATATTCCGCTTGCTTATATTTAATGGAAGCTCTTTCCGCATCAAGTACCTTTCTTTCCATTTCAGATGAATGTTTGCATTTTTCTTCATATTCAACCGGATTAACCGAAGAGGCGCCACTAAGGTATAACTTCAATAGTCGGTGTACGATCAGATCGGGATAGCGCCTGATAGGAGAGGTGAAATGACTATAATAATTAAATGCCAGTCCGTAATGTCCAATATTATTAATTGAATATTCCGCTTTGGACATCGTTCTAACTGCAATGCTTTCTATCATATTTTCTTCGCCTTTTCCTTTTATATCCTGAAAAAGTTGATTGAGAGATGCAGAAATTGATTTTCTTGAATTCAATTGCAAACGATAACCCAATTTGTTTACAAATTCAGAAAAGGTCTGTAATTTTTCAGGGTTCGGGGTATCATGAATTCTGTAAATAAATGTTTTGGGCTCCTGATTACCCTTCTTTTTTCCAATTTTTTCAGCAACTTTTTTATTGGCAAGCAACATAAAATCTTCGATAAGCCGGTTTGAATCCATTTGCTCTTTGACAAAAGCACTGATGGGTATACCTTTTTCATCAAGTTCAAATTTTACCTCCTGTGACGAAAATGCAATGGCTCCTTTTTTGAACCGAATCTCACGGAGTTTTTCAGCTAATTGATGAAAAACGATTATGTTCTCTTTATGAGGATGATCTTTCCCGTCAATAATTTCCTGGACCTCCTCATAATTAAATCTGTGGTCTGAATTTATAATTGTTGGGCCATACCATTCATTTAAAACCTTTGTTTGT
>JAIOTR010000159.1 GCA_021106665.1 Bacteroidales bacterium | reverse complement strand
GGCGAATTGAGGTATAACCCTGATTTGAAAATTGGAGACTTGATTGAGGTTTATGTTGAAAATCAGGAAGACACAACAGGTCAATTGGTATTGTCGCACAAAAAAGCACGGATACTACGCTCATGGGAAAGGATTAACGTAGCCCACGAAAAAGATGAGATCATCAAGGGTTATGTTAAGTGCAGAACAAAAGGCGGATTGATCGTTGATGTGTTTGGAATTGAAGCTTTCTTGCCCGGTTCACAAATAGATGTGAAACCTATTCGCGACTATGATGTTTTTGTTGACAAGACAATGGAATTCAAAGTTGTGAAGATCAATCATGAATATAAAAACGTAGTAGTATCACACAAAGCACTTATTGAAGATGAGCTCGAAGCACAAAAGATTGAGATCATGTCGAAACTTGAAAAAGGTCAGGTGCTTGAGGGAACAGTTAAAAATATTACTTCTTACGGCGTATTTATTGATCTGGGTGGTGTTGATGGACTTATCCATATCACTGACCTCTCATGGGGAAGGATCAATCATCCGGAAGAAATTGTTGAGTTAGACCAGAAGATTAAGGTAGTTATTCTCGACTTTGATGATAATAAGAAACGGATCGCACTTGGGTTAAAACAATTAACGCCTCATCCATGGGAATCGCTCGATACTAAGCTTAAAATAGAAGATAAAGTTAAAGGAAAAGTTGTTGTTATTGCCGATTACGGTGCATTTATAGAAATCGCTCCCGGAGTAGAAGGACTTATTCATGTTTCAGAAATGTCATGGTCACAGCATTTAAGAACAGCCCAGGATTTCCTTAAGGTTGGAGATAAAGTAGAAGCTGTAATTTTGACCCTCGACCGGGAAGAAAGAAAGATGTCGCTGGGTATTAAACAACTTATTCCAGATCCTTGGATCAATATTAAGGGCAGATATCCGGCTAACTCAAAACATACTTCCATAGTTCGTAATTTCACCAATTTTGGGATTTTTGTTGAACTGGAGGAAGGTGTTGACGGGTTGATCCATATTTCAGATTTATCATGGTCAAAAAAGATAAAACATCCTGCCGAATTTACAAAGATTGGAGAAAACATCGAAGTTGTTGTTCTTGATGTGGATGAAGAAAACAGGAGATTAAGCCTCGGACACAAACAATTAGAAGAAAATCCATGGGATGTATTCGAGTCAGTATTTACGCTGGGATCTGTACATAAAGGAACAATCATCGAGATGAATGAAAAGGGAGCTGTTGCAGCATTGCCTTATGGTGTTGAAGGATTTGTTCCAAAGCGGCACCTTTCAAAAGAAGACAACGCTCCTGTAAAAGTTGATGAAAGTCTTGACTTTAAAGTTATCGAATTTGTAAAAGAAAGTAAAAAGATCATTCTTTCACATACCAAGACATATCAGGATGTAAGGGCTGATGAAAAAGCCAAAGAAGATGCAAAAGCGAAGAAAGATGATAGGGCTGTCAAACGAGCTGTTAAGAAGATTAAGGATAGCACTGAAAAAACAACCCTGGGTGATATTTCAGCGCTTGCAGCGTTAAAGTCAGATATGGAGCAGGAAGCTCGTGCGAAACTTGAGAAAATGTCGAAAGAAAAGAAAGTAACCTCAAAAAAAGAGGTAGCTAAAAAGGAGGAACCGAAGCAAGAAGAGCCGAAGAAAGAGGAAAAGAAAGACGAGAAGTAGAATGACCTCCTGAAATTTATAAATCCCTTTCCAGATATCTGGAAGGGATTTTTTTTGATTACCGGATTTCCAAAAACCCGATCGTGCAAAAAACAACAATTCGGAATCTTTATCAGAAATCCAAACTTAAACTAATGTAAAAAACTGAAGGCTGAACTTGATTATCTTCCACACCCCATGCAAGGTCAGCACGAATAAAGTATCCAAGAAGCCGTGTTCGGGCGCCAAAACCAAATCCACCAACGAAAGGATCTTTCTGTACCTTAACAGTAATATTTAAAGGTGGACGCTCAATGTTATTGGTATATAAAAAATTTTCATCTGAATAAGGATGCGATCCGGTCCATGCTGTACCAATATCGCCAAATGCTACAATTTGGAAATTATTGATTATATCCGACTTTATCGGCCTGTTTGCAAAATACCTGAACACCGGAAACCGAATTTCACTGTTCAGTACCGCGAAGCTATTACCGTTTCTGATATTTTGATTAAAACCCCTCATATTTGTAGCCAGTGTCTGGTAGGCATAGTTCTGTTCGAGATCAATAGGTGTATTAAGCATAAACTTAGGAAACAACCAGTTATCTACACCTCCCATATAGTAAATCAGTTTGTTTTGTCCGAAAGAGGTACTGTATGCAATCCTGTTTGCCCAAATCAGGGTACGATGAATACGTTGATAATTTCTGAAATCAAATCCAACAACGGCTAAGTCCTTTCTTTCCTGATCTACAGCATAAAAATACTCACCAAATATCTTAAAACGCGTGCCATGGTATAAGTTTACTCCCAGATTTTTTGTATTATCAAAAATAAATTCACCTTTTATTCCAAGTGTATTAACATAATAGTTTGGGCGTTCAAGGTTTGTAGCATCAGTAGATAAATAAACTGCCATATCATTCCTGTAAGATGCTGTCCCCTTTAAGGCCATTATAGGATTAAATGGATATTTTAACACATAGAATAATTCATGCGTATAAACCCTGACAATTGTATAGTATTGATTATAATTTTCAATAGAATTACGATGAAAGATAATTTCCCGGTCTAAGCGCTTTTTCAAGTTAGCATAACTCA
This sequence comes from Bacteroidales bacterium, assembly GCA_021106665.1. Classification (GTDB taxonomy): domain Bacteria; phylum Bacteroidota; class Bacteroidia; order Bacteroidales; family JAADJA01; genus JAADJA01. The sequence continues at coordinate 3,197 of JAIOTR010000159.1, read as the reverse complement.
ATAAATACTCATTGTTCACCAGATCAAGGCTTAGTCTTAGGCCACCTGTGATCCTGTGATCCTCCAATAGGTCTGTCACACCAATTTTAAACATAGCATTGAATCCCGGATTCAGATATACTGGAGAAGAACCGCCGGTAAAGGGTTGGTAAGTCTGGTTCAAGTAAGAAAAATCAATTTGTGTTACAATTTGACTTAGAAAATATTCAACATTATAATTAAGCCGCTTGGGTGGTTCATCCTTATCTTTTTCTTTTTGTCCGGGTAAAGGCACTTCAATGATGGTATATTCCCAGTTTTTTTTGTCCTCAGTATTATAATTTTTCGAATCAAACTCGTAATCATTAATATCAAAATTCTCCCCATTCTTAGTCGTATCAGCAGATATGATTTCCTGTATCTCTTTTACAGCATCACTTCGTCTAACAGTAGAAAAACCTTTTCCTGGCTTGGACTTTTCTGTGCCTGACTCAGAGTCTTCAGTATCCTGTATTTTTTTCGATCCATCACCAGAGACATTTTCAAGCTGGTTCATGTATAAAGTATTATCAAGTTTTAAAGGTGTTAAAGAAGCAGCCGGGATGAGGTCATTGGTTTGCATATAATATTTTCTGTCTTTATACAAAACTTGTGAATATTTACCAATTTCAGGAACAATATCCTGATCCATAATATTCCTAGCATAATCAGTGATTGGGAATGATTCGGTATAATACCTGTAATGCGTGGTTGTATCAATAAAACTGATGGCGCTGTCGAACCGGCCGATATATCTATTACAGATACCATTTTCATCACTAAGAAACGAAATGTAATTCTTTTCATATTCCATGGCCTGGATTTCATTGGCCAGTGGTGTATTGGTTACTCTCCTGAGAACCGGGCTTTTATCAGTATAATTATACAGAAATAGGTCATAGCGTTGTTGAACTTCACCGGGTTTGTATTTACTTTCAAATCTTATGGTATCGCTAAATCTGTTAGAGCTGAATATAATTTCTTTGGAATTATTTATAAAACGAGGATACAAATCATCGAAGTGATCCTTTGTAATCTGTCTGAATGAATTTGATCCAATATCATACACATAAATGTCGGATTGCCCTCTTACAACTGCCGACATCACGAGGCTTCTTCCATCATCGGAATATGCATAATCAAGAACTTTTTCAAATTGGTATAAAATTAATTTTTCAAATTTCTTTTCATCCAGCAAATAATAGTTCATGTGCACTTCTCCTTTTTTCTCTATTAAAATTGAAAGTATACGGCCGGTTGGATGCCAGGCTACCAGAGGATATGAATAATCAATTTTATCTTCCAACCTAAATCCTGCTTTCATCAATTTCTTTCTTTTGCCCGTGTGCACATTTTTCAGGTAAACTTTATATTGCCCATCCCTGTTTTGGGTGTAGACTATATTATTTCCATCCGGACTTTGTTTTACGCGATTGTAAACAATTTTTTGCTTGACCTTTTTTAAAATTGATTCTTGTGGAAATTCACGGAGAGAATCTGTTTCATTATATAATTGGCGATAATAATCCAAGGCTTCTTTTTGCAGATTTTTATAAGAAATACCCAGTATATACAGAAAGCCACTTTCCAGTTTCCTGCTGACTTTTGCCATGTATATGATATTGGAAATGGTTGCTTCGCCATACTTTTCAGAAATGTATCGCCAAAAGGCATGACCTGCATAAGTAGCTTCCTGCCCGGTTAACTGATGGAATTTATCAAACTTTCCTGAAACTATACCATCCTTCACCCGGTTATCTATTTCCGTATTCCACTCCTCAGAAATATAGGATACCAATCCGTTCATATACCAATCGGGAAATGGGAATAAGGAAGTATTCTTAATTTGGCTACCAATGGAACTTCCATATAATAACTGGTTTACAATTGATTGCGCAACCCCTGCCTTTATCTGCTGGTTAAAGTTTTTATGATTTCCGTCAAAATACAGGAAAACCTTTCTGCCAATAATATGGGTTACACCACCTGTGTTATATTGTTCATCCTTTACCAATCCGATATTGCTTTGCTTAAGGTCGGTAAGGTTATTATAAATAATAAATTGGATTTTATCATTGAGGCCGGTATCCAGCTTATCTTCTATATCCTTCAGATTTTCTTTTAAATATTTAGCGGTATAAAGCGCCAGTTCATTACCACCAAGGTAAAAATATATATCGTAATTATCGTATTTATAATAGGTCCAGAAAAACTCCTTGTATTGCACACGGTTTTTGCCAAAACTCATTTGGGAACCATTGTAAAACTGTGCTGATATTTCCTGGCTTATAAACCCGAACAATAACAGAGTAAACAGAAATTTCAATGTTGAAGATTTTATATGTGAAAAAACATACCTGGCCATTTTATCTTCCCAAAATACAATTAGATATTATTGTGCTAAATTAAACAAATATTTACCTTATGATATTGTTTAAAACGCCTGAAAATTACAAAGGTTTAAGGAAATGAGCAAATTTTATTTTACTACATTGAATGCGGGCAATCAATCGATTGTTTCAAAATTTTAAAATAAATCGAAAATTTCAGTTACTTATCCTAAGATGATATTCTTAATCCAATTTTAAAACAGCCATAAAAGCTTTTTGAGGAACTTCTACATTACCCACCTGGCGCATACGCTTTTTTCCTTTCTTTTGTTTTTCGAGGAGCTTGCGTTTTCGTGTAATATCACCTCCGTAACATTTTGCAGTTACATCTTTTCGCAATGCTTTCACAGTTTCCCTGGCAATAATTTTTGAACCAATGGCTGCCTGAATAGCTACATCAAATTGCTGGCGTGGTATCAGTTCTTTTAACTTTTCACACAACCTGCGTCCAAAAGAATAAGCATTATCAAAATGAATAAGGGTAGATAAAGCATCAACCGGTTCACCATTTAACAGGATGTCAAGCTTAATGAGTTTGGCCTGCTGATAACCTGTTTGATGGTAATCAAAGGATGCATAGCCTTTGGAGATGCTTTTTAATTTATCATAGAAATCAAATACGATTTCACTTAACGGCATATCAAATGTAATTTCCACCCGGTCGGTTCCGATGTACAACTGATTTTTCAGGACACCGCGTTTATCTATACACAGATTCATAATGTTACCAATATATTCCGACTTTGTAATAATCTGGGCTTTTATATAGGGTTCTTCAATATGATCGAT
>JAIOTR010000185.1 GCA_021106665.1 Bacteroidales bacterium | reverse complement strand
TGAATGATCTTTTTGTATTCCGTTGGAGCATAACCGTAAAATTTCCCATCAGAATAACCGGCTGCTTCTACAGCATTAAAACCAATCTCAGAGATTCTATCAAGTGTGCCGAGAAAATCGTTTTTTATTTGTTCACGCAAGGAATACAATTGAATTCCGATCATTTTTTTGCGAGGCATGGCCATTAAATTGGCTGGGAGAACCAAACCTGCAGTTATAGCAAATGAAGTATTTTTAATAAATGTTCTTCGGTTTATCATGATGACTTGAGATATTTGATTTATCTTCTAATTCACAATTAGTAATTTTTGACACAATATGTTATTATTTGTTGTGAGTCTAATAATATATTCACTAGTATCTAAATCTTCAATTTTCCAGTTCATACAATGCCTTCCAATAGGATATTGTTTATCAGAAATAATTTCCTTTTTCAAAACACCCTTCATATTGAAAATATCAATTTTAATTATTGATTCATAACTTAAATAAAAATCCAGATTTATTTTATTAACTGCTGGATTTGGATAAACCTTGAATGTAGTTTTATCAGGAAAAGAATTCCTGTTTTCAACAATATTTGTTGTTGTGTCTGCCAATTCATATTTGTAAATATTACAATAATCATCAGAGCAATACAAGTATTCTCCATCATTTGTCAAACCAACCAAAGGGTAACATAGATAATAATGATAAGACCAATCAACTACCTGTCCAAAATATTCCGGATCAATTTTTTTGATTTTAATTGAAGAATAGTCATTTATCCATAAATATCCGTTCATATGAGTTAATCCTGATGGAGAAGGAGTATTTCCAGAGGAAAAAGCGTCTATACAAGCAATATTATTTACATCCACTCCTACTATCATACTACTATATCCACTGGTAAGTGTACAATACAGGTTATTATTATACCATGCTAATCCTGAAATTACACTATTCGTTGTAACGTTATATGGTATATGAAATGAAGTTATTTCCAATCCTGTTTCCGGATCAATTTTATGCAAATGATGTTGCGTGGATGCCCAGATGTATTCCCCGTCAAAGGTTAGCCCGTAAATATCCGTATCGGTAGGAAAAGGGAAACCGGTTATTTTTTCACCTGTATTTTTGTCAATAGAGAACAGTGAATCCCTGGCACAATCAGAAAACCAAATGTTTTCTTCGTCATAGGCAAGTCCGCGAATTGTACTTAAATAATCATAATGAAAATGATCCACAAGGTTCATTGAAACTTCATCACTCTTTTCAACTTTATACCAGTTTTCAATTTCGTACCTCTTTTTAATATTAGTTTTACTATTTTTGAGTTTTGGGTTTATCCTACCTACCTGAAAATTTTCTTTATTATCTAAAATCTCATATTTAAATATGTTAAAATATGTATCAGAACAATACATATATTCACCATCGGTTGTTATACTACTTCCAGAACACAAATAATAGTGTGGAAACCAAGCTTCATACAATCCGTTTTCAGGATCTACTTTTCTTATTTTATATTCAAAATTGTCGTTCACCCAAAAATATCCGTTCATATAAGTTAAACCTCCAATGCCAAAAGAGTTAGAAATAACAATTGTATCTGTACAAATAACATTTTCAACATCAATCCCAACAATCACTGCGTAATTTACTTCAGAAACATAGCACCACAATAGATTGTCTTTCCAAACTAATCCTCTAATAATACCGCTTGTGATAGGTGAATAAGGTAGTTGAAAGTTCATAATAATATTGCCGTTTTCATGACTTAGTTTATATATCGAATACCCTGAAGATGACACCCAAAAGTATTCACCATCAAAAGTTAAACTATACATACCTGTAGTTATCGGTAATGGAAATCCGTTAACCTTTTCACCGGTAATTTTATCTATTGCTATAAGAGAATCCTTTGCTATATCAAAAAACCATAGACACTCCCCATCATATGCCAAACCCAATGTAGGATGATAATTATCAAGATGGAACTGTTCTACAACATTCATTTCGAGTTCAGTATCTTTTGCTTCTGTAGCAGTTAAATATTCGGGATAATAGATTAAGCTGGTATGACTCTGTGGTATTATGCTTTTATTCAGAAATACTATAAACAGTAACCCTAAAATCCTAATCAATTTTAATAGTATTAGTACCTTTTTGAACATTTTGAAATCAACTTAAAAAGTTATCGCTTAAAATTAAACAATTTTTTGATTTTCCTCGTCCCAAAAAACTTTTCTCTTTTCACGATAGGCAATTGTTCCCATATGGGCTGTCATGGCTTCTTCAAATCCAAGGTCAACATTACAACTTGGTTGTGAATCGCTTCGAATAGCATCTAACCAGTCCTTGATATGCAAATGTGATGTATCAATGCGCTTTCCTCCCCTGTAGGTGTATAACAATCCCCTTCCGGCAAAGTATTGCTCTGTGGGTGATGTAATGGCATCAACTTGTTTAAGACCCGGTGTATAGGTGTAAATCGGCAATGAAGGATCAATAATTCCATCCTCAATTTTATCCCTGTATTTTGTTGAACCGGAATCGGCAAATATTCTGAGGTTGGCACCTACTTCCATGTATGCATCATGCCCCATGATCAGCCGTCCCCTTCTTTTATTGCTTGCCAGTGAAGCGCTGTACATTAAGCTTAAGTCTTTTTTCGGGTATTCAAAAACCATTTGAAGAACATCAGGTACAGTACGTCCATCTTTGTAATAATAGATGCCACCTGATGCAACCGCAGAATGAGGAATTCCCAGACTGAGGATTTGATTCATGGCATCATATTCATGGGTAAACAGATCACCTGAAAGACCAGTACTATAATCCCACCAGCAACGCCACCTGAAAAATCTCTCCAAACTAAATTGATGATGAGGGGCCGGGCCAATAAATTGATCCCAGTCAATATTATGCCTGCCAGCTTCTTCATCAATAGGATAAACCCAGGCACCGTTAGGATCATTGCGATTAGTTGTTACCTCAATAAGATTAACCTTCCCGAGAATATTTTTCTCAAACGCTTGCTTAGCTTTAAAATAGCTCTCTGTTTGACGATTCTGATGGCCTAATTGAAATACAATATCATTATCCTTAACAGCTTTTACAACTTCATAAGTTTCTTCAACTGTCCATGTCATGGGTTTTTCACAATATACATGTTTGCCGGCACGGGCAGCATCTATCGTTATTGTTCCATGCCAATGATCGGGTGTGGCTATGATAACGGCATCAATATCATCGGCTGCGATCAGCTCCTTGTAATTTTTATATCTTTTCGGTTTTGTTCCCATATCACCTTCTGAATCTTTCCTGAAAATATTGGCACATGCGTTTAAGCCCCTTTCAGCATTCACATCGAAAATATCGCACACTCCATTTACAACTACATTCAAATCATCCTGTTCCAGAAATTCTGCATATCGTTTATCGGAACCGGACTCTTTGGACGACTCAATCCAATCATCAATTATTTCAGGACTAAGGAAACCGGCAGCTTTTAACAGCGCTCTGCCCCTGCTCCCTGTTCCAATGATCCCAAGCCTGATCTGCTTTTCGTTGGAAACCTTTCTGTTTAACACCGGATTCTCATAATTCAGTTTGACCTCTTCCTGAATGGCAGATTTTATCAGATTGTCATATTTTCTTTTCCTATACCATGCATATAAAAATGCTCCAATCAGCGGCACAGTTGCAAGCCCTTTAAGTATCTCCCTCCGGCCAATTTTATTTTGATCCTTACTTTTATTTTCAGTTGAATTACTTTCTCCCATTTTAAACTCAATTAATTCTTCTTTGTAAAAATAAACCTGTCCAATCCTATGATCTTACTGGTTGGGAATAAAGATAATACGATTAGGGCAATAAGCTCGATCAGTACTTTATTAACGATCAGATAGCTTCCTTCCATAGGTAATGCGTATTTCAGACCGACAAATGCGGGATGCGACAAATAATAAAAGAATAAAAGAATAATTCCAGCCCACAATGCTATTCTGGAAAATGCTCCCAACATCAATCCCATACCTATCGCTATCAATCCACAAACATTTGAAAAGTCAATAATTTTTAGAATATTTGGGTTAGCAGCGAGGCGATAAAAAAAGCCTTTTAGCAATCCTTCTGAGTCAAGTAAATAACTAACACTTGACCAGTTAGGATTGGTCACCTTAACCACACCTTCATATAAAAAGTGCCAGCCAATGACCACCCGTAAAGTTACCAACCAAATCAGTTGCCACTTCGAGTATTGATTCTTCATATATTGAAAATTTTTTACTAAATAAAAAATCTAACTGAATTAATCTTGCCTCAACATTTTCAAAATTACTGAAATTAAAGACCACTCAGGATTACAATATTTATAAACCTCATATCGCCCTTATAACGTTAGTTATTTGTATTCATACTTTATTTCATGCTGCACACCATTTGTAGTTTGAATTGCTGAAACGGGTAGTCCGGCATCACTCATTGTATATTCAGTTAATATTTCTCTTTCTAATACTCCGTCCCAGTTATAATACTTTGCATTGCTCAATAAGTACTTTGATGTTATTGTTTCTTTCTCGCTTTGATTTGGATGAACTGGGATTTTGATCAGATAGAATTTTGATGTTTCATATAACGGGTTTTTGTAATTTGTATATTCGAAAGAACCACTTATTATTCCGTTTAGAAATTTGGAAGAAATATTTCCTGATTCATCGTATTCGTATTCGTAATGCAGTGTATCATTTTGAGTTTTTTGCTCTAAATATATTTCTTTGATATTCTCATTATCATAAACAAAATTGTAAACATTTATTATTTCGTCATTGCGGATTTCAGTTTTACTAGTGCATTTATTGTTTTCATAGGAGAAGATAACTAAATCAATACCACTAAAATTATTAAAGTAATCGTTTGAGATACTATCTAACCTATCCTGATTATAATAATACGTTTCGATTTCTTCTCCTGAGAGCATCTTATATTCAATATTCCATTCAGAAACGTTTTGGTTCAAATATTGAATATTATCAATGAATACGGGGTTTGATCTATAATTTAACCGGCCCTCCGAATCATAGCCATATTCATATTCGGCTGCTATTTCTCCGCTTTCATTATAAATTGTAAATCCTGATATCTTATTTATTACAGTCGAAGGTTCGTCTTCACAACATGAAAATAAAAAGAGCGTAAATAGCGTAAATAAAGTATAGTAAAGTAATTTTCTCATTTTGTTTTTAATTGTGCTAACTCACGGACAAATAAATTTCTCCACCTAACTTTAATCCCTCCCCCATCATGGATTTGAAGGGCAATAACACCTTCTGCTTCACCAATTTTTGAATCTTCTAAATCGGCCATTAATTCATTATTCAGCCAGGTCATTACCCTGTCGCCTTCTACCTTTATCACCAATTGGTTCCAATCATCCTCAATCAATACATTTTCCTTTTCTTCAGGAATTTGCCAAAGCCATCCTCTACCGATGATTCATAGATTCCTCCTGTATCATTGCCTTTCGGGGCAACTTCTACCTGCCAGCCGCTTATTTTCGTACCTTCAAGCGATGACCTGAAAAACACACCACTGTTGCCGTCCGCTTCCTGTTTGAATTCCAAACGAAGAATAAAATCTTTATAAATCTTATCTGTTGCTAAATAACCATATTGTTTATCCGGACCACTTTCACAAACAAGATTTTCATTTTCAACATACCATTTTTCAGTACCGTGGATTTTCCATCCCTCCAGATTTTCACCGTTAAATAATGAATTGCCTGTATCTGTCAAATCCCTGATTTTAATATTCCTGAATTTCACAACACTACCATGATCCT
>JAIOTR010000169.1 GCA_021106665.1 Bacteroidales bacterium | reverse complement strand
ATATGTGATCCGATCAGAACAAGGCATTTTGTATCACGAATATCAGTTGGTTCAGGCGATCCGATAGGAGAACCAAAGGTTGCAATAAAACCAACTTCACGTGGGCCACGGCATTGTGCATATGAAGGGGCGGCTACATTTTCAGATCCAAAGGCTTTTAGCATGTGGCCAAGATATTTCCCCCCCGAACCATGCGAAAATAACGCAATACATTCAGGCCCGTGTTCTTTGGCAATTTTCTGCATTTTTTTTGCAATAAAATCAAAAGCTTCGTCCCAGCTCGCTTTTTCAAAAACCTGCTTGCCATTTATTTCTTTCCTGATCAGAGGAGTCTGTAGCCGGTTATCATCGTAATACATACCAATACCACCGGTCCCACGTGGACAAAAACGACCGTTGCAATGCGGATCGTTTTCGTTTCCAATAATTTTCAGGATATTGTCATTCTCATCGGTATAAGTCCAACCGGCACATTTCCAGAAACATATTTCGCAATAAGTGGGGTAACGATTCTGTGCTGGGCCTTTAACATCATCAATCCCCACGGGCTCAGTTTCGGAGGAGGAACCTGTTGCCCAACTCAGGGTTTGCAAGCCAATAGCCAGGCCTCCAGCACCCGCTGCCGATACTTTAATGAACTGTCTTCTATCTGTTTTCATTTATGATGAGTTTTATATATCCACTTAATTATATAAGTATATTAGTATGTGCAAAATTATAGATATTAATGTAAATAATCCTTATTTAGAGTACCTTCTAAATACCACATAATAAACTAACATTCAGAGTAATAAAAGATATGAATTTGAAGTAACAAATATATCTAAATTGCATATGGCTGATATAAAGAGAGTTGTGATTGTTATTTAGAAGGGATATAAATTTATTTCTTCCCCCAGTAGTTTTTCACAATAATTATACTAATCATCCCTTTTTCTAATCACCCATGCAAACAAATAGTATTGACTGAGGTGCATGATCTCTGAAAAATATTTGTATCAAAAGGATAATGCCAATATGTAATAATTTGAAGGGATAAACTTTGCATGAACATATTTCCTCTTTATTACCAGAAAACTCATATAACAGAGCATATCATTTCTATAATTCAAATTTAAAATAAACAAAATGTTACCTCTATAGGAATTCATTATTTTTGGCAATTGAAATTCTATAGTCCTTAAAAAAAGTGCAAACAAATAAAAGTATAACACGCAAAGAATTCCTGAAACAATTAAGCTGGTTGATTGCTTTACCTTATGCGCTGTTTGCGGGTTTATCCTTTAAACAAAACTCCAGGGTAAACCGTGCCAAAAATATCAGGATACCTTTAGAAATCAATAAAGGAGTTACTTTCCGGGATGGATTAATTGTGGTGAAAGAAGAGGAATCTGTTCAGTTTTTATCTTCCAAATGTACGCATTTGGGCTGTAGAATTTATGCTGTTGAGCAAAACGAACTTGTTTGCCCCTGCCATGGATCCAAGTTTTCATTGGAGGGTAAATGCACTAAAGGTCCAGCCAAAGAGCCTTTGCAGAAATTGAAATTTAAAATAGATGAAATAAAAAATGAATATATAGTTGAAATTTATAAATAAAATATTGTCATTCTTTACCTTTGATACCTATGGCGCCATAGCAATAGCTTCATTCCTGATTTGTTCCATTTCGGGTGTTGTACTTGCTATTCCATATGATATTAATAATCCATATGTTTCTATTACAACTATGTTAATAGCCAATCCAGCTGCAGTATTTTTCAGGGATCTCCATTATTGGAGCGCTCAATTTTTTCTTGTTTTTAGCATTTTACACCTTTGGGATTATCTTAAAACAGGGTCGGAAAAGAAACAAAAAAAAGGAGTTTGGTTAAGGCTGAGTTTATCTATCCTGGTTATCTTTTTCGTTATGATTACAGGATTTATACTCAAAGCAGATGCTGACAGCATACAGGCAAGAAGAATTATCACAGCTCTTGTTTCTAAATTTCCATTTTTCGGGAACATAATCTCTTATGGGCTATTTGGCCCTGAAGATGATTTTCAAATCACTTATGTTCATCATATCGCCACTGCAACAATATTCCTGGCTATAGTAATTTGGGAACATGCAAAAACGCTATGGACTAAAATCTCCACTTTTCTGATTACACTGGCTATTTTATCTATCATCAGTTTATTTTTTCATGCTCCATTACACAATTGGTTAAGCCCTATAATGAAAGGCCCCTGGTATTTTGTTGGATTACAGGAAATCCTTCACTGGGTCACAAATCCCGGGTTTGTATTATTTTTTATTTTTATTCTGATTTTTGTTATTTATGTTCTGATTTTTATTTCAGAAAACAGAGCAAGTGTCATCAAAAAAGTTATACTCTATTTATTTTATATTTATATTGTTCTAACCATAATCGGTTTCTTTTTCAGAGGTGAAAACTGGACCTGGCAAGTGCCCTGGAACACTCAACTGAATAATGAAGATCCTTTTCAAACAGGATTGATCATAAATAAAGCCAGCTTTGCTGATTTCACCATTCATGATATTCCTCAAACCGGTAAACGGCAGGAGGCCTGCATGTTATGCCATAAAGAAGTTAAAGGTTTTACTGCTTCACATGATCCGCAAGCCATTGGATGTACATCATGTCATTTGGGTGATCCATTTTCATTAGATAAAAACAGGGCTCATAGAAATATGGTTTTAGTACCAGGAAATCTTTCCAATGCACATCTAACTTGCAGCAGTCAGGACTGTCATCCGGAAATTATTCCCAGAGTCAATAATTCATTAATGACAACCAATAGTGGGATTGTAAGCGTTGATCGTTTTGTATTTGGTGAAATCGAATCTCCTGATATTCATTCACATATTAGGGAAATTGGACATACAGCAGCTGACAAACATTTAAGGGATTTGTGCGCCAAGTGTCATTTGGGCAATGAGAAAATGGAAACAGGCCCTATAGATGAAATGTCGAGAGGAGGTGGTTGTACCGCCTGTCATTTAAATTATACAAATCAATCTGCCAATGAGCATATGGCTTATATATCAGGACAAAAAAACGAAGACTTACTTCCATCAATGCACCCTTCCCTGGATATTCATATTTCAAATGATCATTGTTTCGGCTGTCATAGTCGATCAGGCAGAATATCAACTAACTATGAGGGCTGGCATGAGACTTTACTTGACGAAAATGAGGTAACAGGAAAAAAAAGATTCAGGATTTTACAGGACAAAAGGGTTTTTGAGTTTGTTGCCGCTGATGTACATCACACAGCAGGGATGGAATGCATTGACTGTCACAATGCTTATGAGTTAATGGGTGATGATAATTCCTATCTTCATGAAGAATTGGCTGTAAAAATGCGTTGTGAAGATTGTCATTTTGAAATCAGGCCAAAAACAGTTAGCTACAATCAGCTTGATTCGGCAATGCTAAAGATTTTTAATCT
>JAIOTR010000404.1 GCA_021106665.1 Bacteroidales bacterium | reverse complement strand
TATTGATACAATGGTTATGCCTGAGATTGAATATGGCTATTATGTAGTAGCTTTGTATAATGGAAACCCCTCCCCACCATCACTCACAATATACATAACTGTCCCAACCCCAAGTGATTTAGAACCCCTAGATCTCGAAGCAATCATGCATTACCCCGGTGATTTCGATGTTACTTTATTATGGGAAGAGCCTGTAGCTTGTCTCTCGCCTGATGGGTACAAAATATTCCGCAATGATGAACAAATCAATTTGACACTGGTTACTGAGACAACCTATATTGATCCTTCACTAACTTATGGTTTTTATGAATATTATGTTACAGCTGTTTATTATTTTGGTGAATCGGATCCTTCAAATCTAACATATGCACTGTTTTATGGAACGGATGAATGGAATTTGCAAGCATGTCAAATTTTTCCAAATCCATCGAATGATGTAATAAATATTGAAGCCGGATATCCAATTGACAGAATTCAAATATTTGATATTCGCGGAAGACATTTATTGAGCAAAACAATAAATCAGAAGAAAATTCAAATTGATGTTTCCCGGTTCGAATCGGGTATTTATTTTATTTCGCTGGAAATAGAAGAAAAGACCATTTTAAGAAAGATTGTTGTTGAATAACACACCCCTGACCCTCATTCTTCGGATCTTTCCCCTCTCTCCATAGGAGTCCTACGGACAATAGGGGAATAAAAAAACCCTGACGATGAATGTCAGGGTCCGTTGATTAATACTTCCAAATACTATTTTTTGGCAGTAGTTTTTTTCGTAGTCTTTTTTCTTTTTGCTGATAGTTTTTCGTGCATTGCCCGTGCTGCAATTCTTCCGGCGCCCATGGCCTCAATCACAGTAGCAGAGCCTGTTACAATATCACCACCTGCATAAACAAATTCTTTGGAGGTTTCATTTGTTTCAGGGTTCACATCAATATAGCCCCACTTATTTCGTTTCAGGTCGGGTGTGGATTGGAAGATCACCGGATTAGGTCCTGTTCCTACAGCCACAATACACAAATCTGTTTTCAATACGAAGTTGGAATCTTCAATAGGAACCGGTCGCCTTCTTCCTGATACATCCGGCTCACCAAGTTCCATCTTAATACATTCCATCGCTTTGATGGTGTTAAAATCCGTACCAATATATTTTACCGGATTGGTTAAAAGCTTAAATTTAATACCTTCTTCTTCCGCATGGTGAACCTCTTCTTCCCGTGCCGGTAATTCATGTCTTGATCTCCTGTAAACGATTGTCACCTCTTCAGCACCTGTTCGTTTGGCTGTGCGGGCACAGTCCATGGCTACATTACCTCCGCCGATTACCGTTACGTTCTGCCCCCTGGGCATTGGTGTGTCGTATTCGGGGAATAAATATGCTTTCATCAAATTCATTCGGGTAAGGTATTCGTTGGCTGAGAATATATACCCAAGACTTTCATTTTCCAGTCCCATAAATGTTGGTAAGCCTGCTCCTACACCAATAAACACCGAATCAAATTCTTCCAGCAATTCATCTATTGTATGAATGTTTCCAATCACCTGGTTAGTTTCGATACGAACGCCCATTTCTTTCAGGAAATTGATTTCAAACTGGACAATTGATTTAGGCATTCTGAATTCTGGAATTCCATAGGTAAGTACCCCACCCGTTTCGTGCAATGCTTCAAATACAGTAACACCGTAACCTAACTGCCGCATATCGGCAGCCACAGTTAAACCGCCAGGTCCTGATCCGATCACAGCAATTTTCTGTCCTGTATTTTTTATGATGACAGGCACTTTCACCAGGTCCATTTTTCGCTCGTAATCAGCAACAAACCTTTCAAGTCTTCCAATGGCAACAGGTTTATCTTTATGTCCTACGATACATCTTTCCTCACATTGTGATTCCTGTGGACAAACCCTTCCGCAAATGGCGGGAAATAAATTTGTTTCTTTTATCTTTTTAGTCGCTTCGTCAAATTTTTCTTCTGCAATCAGGGAAATAAATTTAGGAATGTCAATATTTACAGGGCAACCTAAAACACACTGGGGGTTTTTACATTGTAAGCATCGGCCGGCTTCCAGTAGGGCAAGCTCTGAAGTATAACCGTAGGGAACTTCCTGGAAATTATGCACCCTGAGGGTTTGATCCTGTTCAGGCATATCCTGCCGGGGTATTTTCAGTTTAATACGCCGCTCATCCCTTTTTGTTAATCCGTGCCACTCGCATCCATATTTCATGCATACGAAGAAAGGTATCAATTTTGATAATGCTGAAATGATCACCTCTCCAACCGGTGATCCGCATTCTCCGCAAGCAGTTTCTTTATTTAGTAAACTTTTATTACAATGAGGACATATGACGTCGTCCAGCACTTCATCTTTTTTAATATCTACCGATGATTCAATTTCAAACACATCCAGGTAAGGGCTTAACTTCAGCTCCATTTCTTTTCCTTTGTAAATGGCTTTGAATTCTAGCTGGTTAACATCTTTTTTTTCAACATTGAAACTGTTATGACAATGCGGACAGTAAGTGTTTAAATAGGTTTTAAACTTTAGATATTTAACATCGTGATCTAACATAAATTAAAAGTTTAAATGCCAAATTCGAAATTCCAAATAAATTACAAATCTCAAATAATCAAATATCAAAAGTTTGTAAATTGGAGATTGGAACTTGGCATTTATTTGTCATTTGTATATTGTTATTTGTAATTTTATCTAATAGAGAACAACAATGAATCTTTCTCCTCTTTTATGTATAGTGAATTCCGGTTAATGAGTTCGTCAAAATCAACTTTACTACCATCAAAATCGGGTC
>JAIOTR010000186.1 GCA_021106665.1 Bacteroidales bacterium | reverse complement strand
TTGCCATCCAGTTTACTCTCAAAAGTTTCTTTAAAGGCTTCTGCAAAACTTTCCCGGATAACAAATACTACTTTTCCATATCCAGCCCCGATTGCATCATAAATTGAATAATCGATGATGGCTTCTCCATTGGGACCAACAGGGTCAACCTGCTTCAGTCCTCCGTACCGGCTTCCCATCCCGGCTGCTAATATTAAGAGTGTTGGTTTCATTTGAAATTGATAATTTTTGATTTATTATTTTTAATTGCAAAGAGCATAGGGCAAAGGGCATGGAGCATGGAGCTTAGAGGCATGTTTCCATTATTTCCTTATTTACTTATTTCCGATATTTACTTTATTCCACTTATTTCCCCATTTGTATTATACTTTACTTTTTACCCCTTTTACTTTTTCGCCTCTGATTCAGGCGTCCATGCTTGAATTGTTTCTTTTTCCAACTTTATTTCCTGCTACCGCAAAGTACATTATGTACAAGTAACAAGGCACCATAATCCAATAGGCATGTTTCGCCTGGATAAACTCAACATCCGTCAAAGCGCCATATAGCAATGGCAATAAAGCGCCACCTGCAATTCCCATGATCAGAACAGCAGATCCAATTTTTATAAATTTTCCCAAACCATCAATTGCCAGCGGCCAAATGGCCGGCCACATAATGGAATTGGCAAACCCAAGTGCAGCTATCATCAAAATTGAAGTAAATCCTGAGGTAAGCGTAGCCACAATTGCAAGTAACACACCCAGTATCGAAAACAAGGTTAATGCCCTGGACTGCGATAGGTACTTTGGAATGGCAATTATCCCGACAAAATATCCTGCAATCATTGCCACAAGCGTAAATGAAGCGAAAAACTTTGCTTCAGAAAATTCAAATCCCAGAAAATTACCATAACTGATCAGGGTATCAACAGCAATCACTTCTACTCCGACATAAACAAATATTGCAAGCGCACCTAACCACAAATACGGAAACTGCCAGATACTTGTTCTATTTGCGGCAGATTCTTTATCATTCTTTTCATCCTTTTGTTCCACATCAGGTAAAGTAGAAAATCTCACAAGACCTGCAAGAATTACCAGGACTACTGCCATAATGATGTATGGCATAATTACTTTTTTAGCCAATAGATCTAATTCCATTGCTTTGGTAACCGTATCCATACCACTAAGTTGAATAACCAGATCATCAATTCCTTCAAGTACAACCGCTCCTAAAATAATCGGGCTGAGTATTCCTGCAAACTTATTTGCCACTCCCATAATGCTTATCCGTTTGGCGGCGCTTTCAATGGGTCCCAAAATTGTAACATATGGATTGGATGCTGTTTGCAAAATTGCCAGACCGGTTCCCTGTATAAATAACCCGGTAAGGAAAAGACCATAAGTTCTTGTCATTGCTGCTGGAATAAATACCAGGGCGCCAACGGCCATGGTTATCAATCCGATGGACATACCATTTTTAAATCCTGTTTTTTCCAAAACTGCTGACGAGGGAAGAGCCATTACAAAATAGGAAATGTAAAATGCAAATGTCACCCAGAAAGATTCAAAAGCAGTGAGTTCACAAGCTATCCTCAAATATGGTATTAAGGTAGCATTTAACCAGGTTACAAACCCGAAAATAAAAAACAAGGCACCAATGATGGTAATGGGGATCAGGTAATTTTTTCTATTGTTCATTGTACTCAAGATCAATTATATTTTTCAGGAGCTAAAGCGGGCAAAGATAAAATATTATGGTTTAAAAATTTGAATATTATCCAACAAACTACCAACAGAATATGAAGTAAAATTTTCTTATTCGATATACTTCTGACCAACAGAATTAACAAACAAAGTTGTTCCAATAGTTTCAAACCCCCGAAATAATTCAGGGCCGAAATGTTTAACCGATTCTACACGAAATCCAATGATCGTCAGACCTGCAATTGCCGACTTTTCACAAACGATTTTCTTAATATTGGTATCCTGATCTTCTGTTATCATTTCTACATTCTTCAGTGTAATGGGTAATCTGCCGGATTGTAACAATTCCTCAATATTCTTTTTGGTTTCTTCCAGTTCACCGGGTTTACAAACCTCAAATATTCTAATATGTGATTTGTTCCAATTTGGATGGCCCAGAATGATGAAACCAAGTAGTATCATCAGATTAGAATTCTCGGCATCCATGCTCCTGATCCAGATGTGAATCTCAGATTTTTTCACAATTTTTTTACCCGAGCTCCCAACAATACAAACATCAAAATTACCGGCATTTACCAGAGCAAAGTTTTCTGCGATTTCTTCAAGGTTATCTGGTATTTCCTTATCAAATTCAAAAATCACCATATTGTTTTCCATACCGGCAATACCAGGAATTTGAATTGCCTGTGCAATAGCAGATGTATAGGAAGGAGAAATCAATGTATCAACATAAACATGGTTTTCGATATGCTTATGGTGCATTAAAAACTTTTGAAGGATTTCCTGTGATTCCTTGTATGTACTTTTCGAGAAATAGCCTTCCATTAAGTGAAGATAGGTACCAAACCCATACTTATATGATATCCAGTTGAGCAATTCAAAAGCTGTTGTACGTTTAAAAGAATCCCTTGAGATACAAATAGCGCTTGGCCTCCATTCTTTCCTTGATTTTCTTTTGGTGGTTTTTTGGAGGTAAACCTGTAAATTTCTGCTTAACTGAAAAATAGAATTAGCAAATATAGCTTCCAAACCCTTTCTCCTTTTGTGGTATGAATTAATTCCGATATAGATCAATGTCATCAAAACAATGGCTAATAATGCATAAGGTGTATTTATTTTAAACATGATCCAAATAGCCACGAGGAACCCAATCAGGGAGATATACCATCTTGATTTAAATGAAGGCCGGTATGATGGAGAGGAGCCAAATTGGTTCAATAATGAAATGAGACAAAGCGATCCATAGGTTACCATGAAAAACATGGATATGATCTCGGCAACCGCGTTTACATTTCCAAATACCACAAAAACCATCGCAATTATGCAGGTTATCAAAGAGGCATTTACAGGTTCTTTATCTTTCGTCCGACCTTTTGAAAGCCAACTGTTTATTGGTTTTAATGGAAATGACCGATCCTTTGCCAATGCCTGTAAAGTTCTTGGCGCTACCATTACCGATCCCAATGCAGAAGAAATAGTAGAAGCTGCCAACCCAAGCGGAATTATAAACGCACCACCAATTGCAATTTGAGCCATTACAAATTGATTCTGTGTTAAATCTTCAGGACTGGCTGACAATACCAGCTTATAAGTAATAAAAAAATAGATAACCATACCGATCACAGTTCCTGCGATAGTACCAATAGGAATAGATCGCGAAGGTTTTTTAAGGTCACCCGATAAACCAACACCTGCTGTCATGCCGGTAAATGCAGGGAACACAATAGCAAAAACAAAAAAGAACATATCCTTATTCCTGAATTGTGCCGACAGCAGACTAAAGTCAGAAGTTTCCGCATGTTGGGTTTTACCAAGAAAAAATAGTACAAGAGAAATAAATAAAATACCAACAACAGCATATAATGCTTTTACACCGAAGTTGGCTCCTTTTCTTAGAATCAAGACAGAAAGGCCTAGCATTATTGGGATACTGATAACCTGTCGGGGTAAAACGATGTCATAAATATCTTTAACCCAATTAAAGAAAAACTCGAAGGCTTCGGTAAAAGCTATAACATAAAAAGCAACACTGATGGCCTGCGACATAAATAATGCGATGCCAATGGTAGCGCCTACATTCAATCCAAATGAACGTGAAATAATAAAATACTCTCCTCCACCCTCAACCCTTTTGTTTGTAGCAAGTTCCGAGATAGCAAGTGCAGTTGGAATGGTAACCAAATGACCCAGCAGTATGATGATTATCACACCCCAAAAACCAAGCGTACCAGTAGCAAAACCGAACCTAAGAAATAGAATAGCCCCGAGTATTGTCGAGATCGCAGTAAAAAAAACAGGGGCTGTTCCAAATCCGTTTTTATTTATTTTTTTACTAATAAAAGCCACCATTAAATATACATCTATTTGGTTTATCGGGTTTGTAAAAATACTATTTTATCCGTTTTACTTTTGGGCTGAAGACAAGGCTGTTCAATGAAGGAAATAAACTATAAAAATCCGCAACATCTGTTTCATTCTTGCCCATTCAGTTCAGGCGAGTGCGTTCTATAATATAATAATTGAATAGAAATTTACCATACACCCGTTAATTCAATATTTTTAATTTGGCATACTTTAATAAAAGTTGCTTTTGCCCAACATTCTTGAAAAACACAGCGGCTTTCTTACTTGGGCCATTTCCTTCTACATTGATTACTTTTCCTTTTCCAAACCGGGCATGCTCAACCTCCAC
>JAIOTR010000340.1 GCA_021106665.1 Bacteroidales bacterium | reverse complement strand
GCTTTGGGTTCTATGCTTGCGATGTATCATTTTTTGATCCAAAAAGATCACGATGTCAATATGGTAGTTCCGACTCCATATCCTGATTTTCTGACCTGGATGCCCTGTCAGGAAAAAATCCTGATCTATAAAGAAAACAAAAAAAAATACGATCCATTATTTGACTCAGCCGAAATCCTGTTTTCCCTTGACTATAACGCACCTGGAAGGTTGGAGATTACTACCCAAGCTTTTAAAAAGGCCAATTGAATTAAAATAATGATAGATCATCACATTCAGCCAGATTTAGATTCCTACAATTTTGTTTTATCAACGGTTGATACATCTTCCACATCAGAGTTGGTTTTTGAATTTATGGATAAGATTAATCCTGAATTAATTAATATAACAATTGCTGAGTGCTTATATGTTGGAATAATGACTGATACAGGTTCATTCAGCTATGCCTGTAATTACGAAAAAACTTTCCGTATTGTAGCAGAACTTTATAAATTAGGAATTGATGGAGTTGCAATAAACCGGTTGGTATATAGTACAAATACAGAAAACAGACTTCGATTGCTTGGTTATGCATTGAGTGATAAATTACGCGTTCTACATAAATATTCAACTGCTTATATTTCACTGACAAAAGATGAGCTTGTAAAATTCAATTTTAATGATGGTGATACAGAGGGACTTGTTAATTATGCGCTTTCAATCAAAGGAATAAAATTTGCCGTTCTGTTTACTGAAAAAACAAATAAAATCAGGTTGTCGTTGAGGTCAGTTGGCGAATTTTCTGTTAATAAATTTGCAAGGGATCATTACAAAGGAGGAGGCCATAAAAATGCTGCCGGTGGGGATTCCTACTTATCAATGGAAAAAACATTAGAGAAGTTTGAACGTTTATTGTCAGAATACGAAAAGGATTTAGCAAATAACTGATAATTAATTATGGGACTACCTCGAATTTAGTGGAACATAAACAAATGCGATAATGCTTAAATGCGATAATAAAAACACTATCCTAAATGCAAATACCCAACATTGTATATTACAAGCCATTTATTATCAAAAATTTAATTGTTATAAAATATTTAAGCATTATCGCATTTTAGCATTTTATCATTAAAATAACAGTAGAACCTTAACTATCAATGGAGAACAGCCTGAAATTAATAAGTATATTTTTTCTTTTATTCAGTATAATTACTTCCTGCAATCAAAAATCAGAATCAAAAAAACACACCCTTGATCCTTCGGATGTAGAAGAATCACTATTAATTGTAAATAAAGAACTTGTAAAGTCGGAAGATGAACAAATTGAAGACTTTATAACCAGGTATGGGTGGAAAATGGAAAAAACCGGAACCGGATTAAGATATTTGATTTATGAGCAAGGATTGGGTGAAAAAGCTGAAATAGGTAAAATTGCAAAAATTCACTTCACTGTTAGTTTACTTACTGGCGAAGTCTGCTATACTTCTGATAGCGATAAACCTAAAGAATTTCTAGTTGGGGAGGGAGGAGTTGAAAACGGACTTGAAGAAGGAATTTTATTATTAAAAAAGGGCGACCGTGCAAAATTTATTATACCTTCGCACCTTGCTTTTGGACTGGTGGGCGATCTTGATAAAATACCGGCCAAGGCAACCCTGGTTTATGACCTGAAACTATTAAATTTAAAATAAAAACTATAAAAAAATGAAAATGTCAACAATTACTAAAGGTTTATTCTTTTCGATTACAGCAATGTTTTTGTTTGTATCCTGCAGCCAAATGCCTGGCACGAAAAAAGAAGTCACACTCGATACTGAATTGGACAGCGTAAGTTATGCCATTGGAATCGATATTGCTAACAACCTTAAAAAGAGTGGTTTTGATGAAATCAATTCAGATGCCGTAGCGAAAGGATTTGAAGATATTTTTGCAGATGTTGATCCTTTGATGGATGCTGCTATGGCCAATAAGTATGTGATGGATTATTTCAACAAAGCAAAAGAGAGGAAAGGCGTAAATAATCTCAAAGAGGCTGAGGAGTTCTTAAAAGAGAATACCGACAAAGAAGGTGTACAAACAACTGAAAGCGGACTTCAATATACAGTCATTGTGGAAGGAAGTGGAGAAATACCCGCCGAGACCGATATGGTAAAAGTAAATTATAAAGGAACATTGATTGACGGAAGAGAATTTGATGCTACAACCGAAGGCAATCCTGCACAGTTCAGGGTAAATGGTGTTATTAAAGGTTGGACAGAAGCGCTCAAACTGATGCCTGTGGGATCGAAGTGGATGCTTTACATCCATCCTGACCTGGCGTATGGAGCTAATCCAAGGCCCGGTGGAATAATTGAAGCGAATAACATGCTTATCTTTGAAATTGAATTAATTGAAATAGTAAAACAATAATCGCACTTTATTTCAATGAATTTACACGAATACCAAGGAAAACTATTGTTAAAAAACTTTGGTGTTTCAGTACCAGAGGGCATTGTTGCCTTCTCTCCTGAAGAGGCCTTTGATGCCGCTAAAAAACTGCAGCAAGCAACAGGCACAGATAAATGGGCTGTAAAAGCACAGATCCATGCAGGAGGCCGTGGAAAGGGCGGTGGTGTAAAAATTGCGAAAACAGTTGAGGAAGTTCAGGAGTATACCGATAAGATTATTGGGATGCAATTGGTTACACCACAAACCGGTGCGGAAGGCAAGTTGGTTCGGAAAGTTCTGATTGAACAAAATGTCTATTATCCTGGTGAGTCGGAAACCCAGGAATTTTACCTGTCGGTATTGCTCAACAGGCAAACAGGCAAAAACATGATCATGTATTCTCCGCGAGGAGGTATGAATATAGAACAGGTTGCTGAAGAAACACCTGAAGAGATCTTTACCGAAGAGATAG
>JAIOTR010000123.1 GCA_021106665.1 Bacteroidales bacterium | reverse complement strand
GGTTTCATTTTTCTAATAAGAATTATATCTTACTACCTCATCAAAACTTTTTCTTATTTTCTCCCTTTGTTTATAGTTTTCAATCGGATAACCAACAGTTACAACAAGACCGATTTTTTTATTCTGAGAGATATTAAGAAATGTTTTGATTGGTTTTTCATTGAACCACCCTATCATGCAAGTTACCAAACCTTCATCCGTTGCTTGAAGACAGAAATGTTCTGAAGAAATTCCAATGTCTATTAAAGGATAATCAAGACTTTTAATCTTACTCCCAATGCGTGTGATGATTTTTGGTTTTTCTATCACAAACACGACAATAACAGGAGCATTAGAAACAAATTTATTAAAAGACATCAAATTGTCATAAGTTTGACGGGCCACCTTTTCCTTTAATACCGGATCATCAACAACAATAAATGTCCAGGGTTGTGAATTACTTGCAGAAGGAGCTAATCTGGCAGCCTCAAGACACCTTTCAAGTTTTTCTTTTTCAACTTTGCGTGGCGAATATCGCCTTACGCTTTGCCTTTGTTTTACTAAATCTAAGAAGTTCAATATTGACATATTAGAATTTTTATGAATGCGAAAATAAAATAATCTAAAATACTGATAAAATAAAAAAGGGAAGTATGTAACGCTTATTCTTTTCCAAATTTCTTTTCGTAGAACAATTTGGCGCTATAGCTAAAAATTATAATCACTAAAAGTATAATGATGCCTTGAAGTAAACTGTTGTTATTCTTTAGAAAATCAGAAGATAATTCTTTGATAAGAAGATAATTATTATCACTTGTTTGAGCTACAACATTGTCACAAACAACATGGAATACTAATAAAAGGGTTGAAACAAATATGTAATAAAGTTTTTTCATTTAACATGTTGAATTACTATATATGAACTGTTTAGTAGATGGAAATATTGTATTTACTAAGAGACTGTATAAATTTTGTTTTTAGGCCAAAGGCCCGCCCGAATACGTTCAGGTGGGCATCCCTTCGGGAGAATTTATTATGATGAATTTTTAATTTTAAGGGCTAAAGCCACATCTTTTTTCTGTATCTTATCCCTGCGCTAAAGCACAGGGCAATACATTAAATCATCAAAACTCATAAATTAATCAGGCTAAAAAGAGTGGGTAAGATTAATCTAAAAAGGGTGTAGACTTTGTTAAATTATGAAACAATAGGAACGAATTAAAATTTTCTAATCATCATAACACCATCCCGCAAGGGAATTAGAATATTTTCAACCCGATCATCCTGTTGCACAAAATCATTAAAATCGATTATTCCTTTGGTTTCTTTGTCAGAATTACCAACTTGATTTAAAACTTTTCCATCCCAGAGTGCATTGTCCGCTAAAATAATTCCACCTTTCCTCACTTTATCAAAAACCAATTGATAATAATTTAAATAATTCTCTTTATCCGCATCAATAAATACGAGTTCAAACATTTCATCAATCGCCGGTATAATTTCAAGCGCATTGCCGGTATATTTGACAATCTTATCCTCAACATTAGATTTTTTGAAATATTTCGTAGAAATATAGTCAAGTTCAGGATTTAACTCAATTGTATGTATCAAACCTTTTTCAGCTAAAGCTTTAGCCAGACAAATTGTAGCATAACCGGTATATGTGCCAATCTCAAGTATCCTATTTGGCCTGACCATAAAACCGACCATTTCCAAAAATTTTCCCAGCACATGACCCGATAACATCCTTGGGAATAAAGCTTTCAAATTGGTTTCCCTGTTAAGTTCGGCTAATATTTCATCTTCCGGGGAATTGTGGCCTTCGATATATTTTTCAAGATTCATATCTATCATAAATGAAAATTATTATCCAAATTTTATCCCTTTAAATATTATCAATCTTATTGAAATTACAACTATAATCGTAACAATTATATAAATCCATCCATATTTAGATTTAGTTGATAATTGTGGCAATTTGATCATTTGTATTAAAAGAGAATTATAATTGGTGAAAATTGGAATTATCATTAAGATTGACACTAAATATAATAGGGATAACTCGAATGGATTGTGCGGAAAGTTTAAAAAATAGAGCACTGAATTTCCTAAAAACCATGGCAATAGAGCAATACTTATTAAATAATGAAGTCTCAATTTCGGTTCTAAAATAGGTGATGAATTGGTAGCGCTAATAAAATGTTTAGTTGAAAAATAACCAATAATTACAAGTACAACAATTGAAACAATCAGGAATACAATTTCCTCCGTATCAAAAACATCACTTAAAAACAACCACTCAGTTGTATAAATAAATCCTGTTCGGGTAATTACTCCAACGATATAGGACCCGAAAAACATATTAAAGGCATGAAAAACTAACCACAGTAAAAATGTTTTAGCAATTAAATTAAATCGGCGTATCCATAAAAAAATCCGGTAAAAAACTATTCCAATTAACAAACAGACGAATGGCCCGGTTCCAAAAATAACAATCAAAGCCATCCTTGTATACAAAGTTGAATATGTATATAATGGCCAAAATATCCTGTAAGAATAAAGAACCGTCGGTATGTCAAATAATTGGGCAATATAGATAGTTATTAACTGACTCAAAAAATAAATAACAAAAAAGGCCAGGACAAATAAAAAGGTTGAATTTACAAGTGTTTTAAGAAACCCCCACCTTAACTCTTTTTCCTTTGAAATATACCTGATTAAATATAAAAAATCTAAAACTGAGAAGTATGCTACCTTTAGTTTTTCTTTCCTTGAACTATAAATTCTTCCTATTCCAAAAGTTAATCTTTTCGGCAGGTTATGAAGCCTTCGAATCCTTTGCTTTTTAATATCATACTTAACCTGCTGTCGTATAATCCTATCAGATTTTCTGATTTTTTTTTGTTTAAAAAGTTCTTTAAGAAATTTTTTGAATCGTTTCTCTAGTGTATCAATTTCCATTGAACGAACTTTTCTACGCATCAAGGCTCTTTTTTCTTTAAACTCTCTCTTCTGTTTTTTTACTGTTTCCTTTTCCTGCCTGACATACTCTTTCCTCTGACGCTTTAATTTGCGTCTTTGTTCGCGCATTTTATGTCTTTCAGAGGAGTTCATTAATTAAAATTTGCTCTGGGTAGTATTGTTTAAATATGAATAACAAAAGTAATCGTCTTGCCAAAATTACCAAAATATAGTTTGGTGTTTTACTTTATTATCATTTAAAAGTTAGGGACTAAATAAAATTCATTACAGGCAACTAGCTCCATTTAGTATTGACAATTAATCACATATAAATTCTTTAGTTATATTGTGAATTAAATTATTCATAATAAATTTAGGAAAAGTTTGAATAATACATATTAATTATTAAATTTGCCTTGATAATTTGCAGGTAAAGTGAATGAAATCAAAAACCAAAATCTTCATAACCTTTCCTGTCAGCATAATGTAGATTTTTAAGCATTAAATAAGCAAAATTTATTAATAACTTAATTTAATATTTATGACAATGAAAAAGCTACTTTTAATGGTTTTTGTCCTTGCTATTGGCATTTATGCTATTGGGCAACAACCAACAACAATTAAAGACATTAAAACGGTACCTCAAATTGAAGAACATGGTGCAACAAATGTAGTTCCTTATGTGAAGCCAGGAAATACAGATGCTATAGGTGATGATTGTACAGATCCTATAATCATTAACATTCCTGGAGATTTACCGTTTACTGATGCCAATCAAACTACCTGTGGTCGGTTAAATAACTACGATGCAACTTGCCTTGGTAGTTACGATGGTGGGGAAGATATTATGTACGAATTGAATGTTACTACTGCTGGGAATTATGATTTTTCAGTTGCATCCAATGATGGTTCAAACTGGATGGGAATGTTGATTGATGATGAATGCCCTGATGGAGATGTTACATGTATAGCAACTGCAAATAGCAGTTCAGGAACATCTATGTCAATTAGTAATGTAGCTTTAACAGTAGGTATTTACTACCTGATGATAGATACCTGGCCTACTCCTACATGTATTGGTGATTTTAATCTTAACATAATAGTAACCCCTCCAATTCCTCCAAATGATGACTGTGGAAGTGCACAGGCTGTCGCAGGCCCGTACCCACAAAATGTTTCAGGAACAACTTTAGGGGCTACAACAGACTGTGTTGGATGGTTAGATTGGGATGCTGTTTGGTATACAATTGATTTACCAAATGTTTGCAATTCTGTTAAGATTGACATGTGTGGTGCAACTGCACCTTTAACCAATACAGGCATTATTTTAACAACTGATTGCTCCTGTACAACAGGTTCTGCGATTTATTCAAATGGTGAATGGAATGTTACCGGCAATTGTATTAATAATTTGGTTTTTGAAAATATTGTCGGACCTACTACAGTTTATTATCCGGTAATGACTGAGCCCAAACAGGATTTTTCTTTTGATGTTATGGTATTTGATTGTGCAAATACAATTATTACATGGTACAATCTTCAATGGCCACCAACTGCAACAATCACAGAATTAGAAAATGCAACTGTTTACGCACAATGCTGGGAAGATGGATTTACAAATCAACCCGGACCTACCCCCGGACTGGATTGCTGGATTGGCTACAGCACAACAGATACCGATCCCTCTGGTTGGACAGACTGGGTTCCTGCCACTTTTAACGATTTTTATGTAGGAAATAATGATGAGTTTTTAGCTGACTTAGGCCTAGCTCAAAGTCTTACACCAGGCACATATTATTATGCCAGCCGCTTCCAACACAACGGTGGAGGTTATTATTATGGTGGTACAGGTGGTCCATGGAGTAACGATAATGGGGTTCTTACTGTAGAAGCAGCAAGCTATTGCCAGTATGAAATTTGTTTAGAGGATACTTATGGTGACGGTTGGAACGGAGGATTACTTGATGTATATGTTAATGGTATTCTACTATATGATGACCTTACTATTATAGCTGGTGGCGGCCCAGAATGTTATGTTATTCCTGTAAATTCCGGTGATGTTATTTCAACTGATTATACGGCTGGTAGCTGGCCTACAGAAAATGAATACTATATTAATGATTCTTATGGTACTCAAGTTGCGTATGAAGGATCAACAGGGTCAGTACCTGGAGACATTGCAGGTCTTACAGCAGAATGCCCATGTTGTGCCCATTATGTTGAATTAACTGACACATATGGGGATGGATGGAATGGCGGATTATTAGACATTTTAGTTAATGGAGTTGTTGTGCTGGATAACCTTACAATAAATGATCCGGGCAGCTTTGAGTTTTTCTATTTCGATGCTTGTACAGGTGATGATATTGATGCCGATTATACAGCCGGAAGCTGGTCTTATGAAAACGAATACCAGGTATTTGATGCTTTGGGTAATTTGCTAGGTGAATCAGGCCAGGGAGGTGCAACACCAGTTGATGTACTTGATATGGTTGGAAATTGCATTCCACCCTCATGTCCTGATCCAAGCGATCTTAATACCTCTCTCATTATCGCAACAGAAGCGGATCTGGGTTGGACTGAAAATGGAACTGCAACTGCCTGGGAAATTGAATATGGAGATGCTGGATTTGTACTGGGGACAGGTACTTTATTACCTGCAACAACGATTCCCCATACATTATGGGGTTTAACTCCAGGAACATCTTACGACTGGTATGTTAGAGCTGATTGTGGCGGTGGACTATATAGTAATTGGGTAGGACCAGATAATTTTAGCACTCTTTTAGCAAACGATGATTGCACAGACGCAATAGCCGTAATTTGTGGAAGTATTACTTCCGGAACAACTATAGGTGCTGCAATTGATACTGAAGTTAATTGTCCGGTAGCGATAACTGCACCAGGTGTTTGGTACTCATTCGCGGGAACAGGAGAAATGGTTAGTGCTGATGTATGTACAGCAAGTTATGACACGAAGCTTTATGTATATACCGGAACCTGTGGCTCATTAATATGTTATGACGGTAATGATGATTATTGCGGCACTCGTTCAAGAGTTGACTGGTTTGCAGAATCAGGAATTACTTACTATTTATTAATACATGGTTACGGTTCAGGTACAGGAACATTTGATTTAACAATAGATTGTACTTCTCCTGCAACAGCCACCTGGGTTGGTGGTGATGCTTCTTATCAGGATCCCAATCCTTATGAAGATTGGTTTGGTGCTGATAACTGGGATGTTGCAGATGTACCGGGAGCGACAACCGATGTTACTCTTCCTCCAGGTTTAACATATTATCCGACAATTGACCGTGCTGCTGTTTGTGATGACATATTCTTAGGATCTGATGGTTCAGGAACAGCTACGATTCTCGGTAATGGATTTTTAACTTTATCGAAAGGTACAGCAACCGTACAACGGTACTATCCTACAGGTGGTACAACTAATAGTACTGAATGGCACCTGATTTCAGCGCCAATTTCCAATGCACAATCTGGTATTTATACAAGCTATTATCTTCGTTGGTATGAAGAGGGAATTGATCAGTACCATGATATAATTCCAACTACTGACCCTCTTACATCATTACAAGGTTTTGCATTCTTTGCACCAAATGATGGAATGACATTTAATTATGTCGGTACTATGGGTAATGGACAATATACACTTCCGGTTTCAGCTCATGGTCCAGATATATACCACTGGAATCTGTTTGGTAATCCATATCCTTCTTCACTTGATTGGGATGTAGTTGCAGCTGATCCGGGAAATAACGCTATTATGCAAACCGGTGCAATCTATTATATGGATCAAGCTACCGGTAACTGGCTATCATATATTGGTGGAACGGGAGCTGGTTCTCGATATGTACCACTTGGACAAGGATTCTTTATATCTATTGGTGCTGAACCAAATATATTTATGGTTGATAATAGTATGAGAACACATACTATTGGTACTCCACAATATTATAAATCTGAATTTGAAAACCTTTTGGTTCTTGAAGCTGAAGGTAATGATTATACCGATGCAACTTATCT
>JAIOTR010000519.1 GCA_021106665.1 Bacteroidales bacterium | reverse complement strand
GGTGTAGTTGCCAGGGTCGAGGGTGTCGTACTCTAAGTTTAAGTTTAGTTTTGATAAAAATATATCCCAGTTATATGGTTGGTCGAATACAGAATTACTTAACAGCTTATCCTTATAAGAAAGAAATACATTATACGGATCATCATTGGATAAATAATGTGAATAATTATTTACTGTGAAGTTTGAAAACAATTGATTTGTATCAACAATTAATTCTCCTGGTGGTGCCTGGCCATTAGGATCACTATCAAAAAAGCTTGCTAGTATATAAATAGAATCCTTTTCTATAATATCCCAAAATAAACCAACTTTAAAATTTGTGTCTATTTCCTGAAAGTTAATAATATTGAAATCCAATTCATTACCAAGTGTATCAAATTTCATAATAATTCCTTCTCTATCCACTTGTTGCCCAAATGCTCTTCCAACACTAATAAAAATATTTTCTCCTTTTTGAAAAGTATTATATGCATGACCATATATTGTATCATTTATTCCAAAGGGTAAAACCCATTTTTCATTGCCAGTACTATCAACAAGGACAAAAAGAGACCTTAGTCCTTTTGTACCCCCTGGGTTCCATGGGTCTTCCCAATAAACATCACCTGTGATTAGATATTCATTTTGTAAAGTTACTATTACTTTACTTCCCAAAGGTATAGCCCCCTCTGGATGCACATACCCGCTGCAAAATGGCTTTTTCCATATTACATCACCTGCAACATTTAATTTAAACAGGTGCATAGTTTCTTCAGGATAGTCTCCATACATATTAATAAGAATAATAATTTCTCCTGTTTCCAAAACTTTGATATCTTTTGCCGTAGAGCTTTTATCAGGCAGTGAGAAAATTATACACCATTCCTTTTCTCCACAATTGTTTAGTTTTAATATAAATGGGTCATAGTTTTCATAATTAATAACCCGTGTTAATCCAGCAACGAATATTTCTCCGTTAATTGTCTGTTCAATAGCAAGAGACTTATTATACCCTTCAATGATTTTTGTCCATAAGGTATCGCCATTAATATTTGTTTTTATTAAGAAGGTCCATTTAGAAACATCATTATAATATCCTCCACATATTAAATATCCTTTATCATAAATTTCAAGGATATCATAGCTGTAATCGTTACGGTTTGGTTCACCATAGTATTTAGGCCATGTTTGGGAAAAAGAAAAAAGAGACGGAAGTAAGAATATTAGGGTGAGTATTTTTTTTGTTAGCGGTTTCATAGATGTTGTTTTTCACCCCTCCCTAAATCCCTCCCCTGAAGGAGAGGGACTTATTTTTTGAGGGGGTATTTATTATTTAACTTTCGTAAATTTAATAGATTCCAATTCTTTATCATTTACATACAGTGTTGCAATGTACACACCGGTTTTTAGCGATTTTATATCAGGCGTTTGCTGGTTTTGTTTGCCTGTTATTTCAACATGTTTTACAATTTCCCCTTTTGAATTCCTGATTTTAACAAAAGCGTTTTTTGGTTCTGTTTCCAGCTTATGCTCAATGATCAGGTAGTCACCGGCCGGGTTGGGAAATATTTTCAGGTAATAATGTTCGTCCAAAGATTTCATTATTTCCTCATATTCCTCATATTCCTCATGCACAGCCGATGATTTCATAAAATCGGGCATAAATATAGGCTCGTCATAAACAATTTCGTCTAAAGCCAATAATATGTTACGTGCATATACCGAAGGTTTTCCTTCTTGTAATGCTTCTATTTCAAACAAAACCTCAAGCTGTGCGCTGTCTGCTTCTGCAAAAGGTTTATCCTCCTGGGCAAGACCAGCAAGAAGGTTGTAATAGTTAACACTTTGCTGATGAACTTCCAGATCTTCAACAGTCAGGTTAAATTGCTGTGGTATATTGTTTAGTATGATTTGCCCCATGCTCCAAGTTCCCTGCTCCATGCACAAAAACGCAAGCCGGTATTTGGTGCTAATGATATTCTCATTTTCCAGTAAAACTGTCAGGCTGTCAAGTGAACCGGCAGAATTGACGGTATCGGTAAGGTAATAATTTACCAAACCATTAAAAGCGAGGCTACGCTGTTGTTTGTAAAAGGCCAGGTTCGATTGCAGGTTTTCGAACACTGATACCAAACTCTGACCCTGTAATATCTGTGCTTTCATGTATTCGGGCATGGGATCCGTTCGTTCGTCAATTCTCTCCATCAGGCTTTCATCTTTGGCATTGTGGGGGTTGGCTACCATCACATCACGTATCATCACATTGGGCAATACATCCTCTTTTTCGATAGCTGCTTCCATGACCGTATCAGAAATATATGGCGAATTGTTCATCAACTCATTATAAACCTGGTAGGTTTCGGGTGGAGTGCTCATATCCACATCCCATTTCAAATCTTCGGTACTGCCGCCGTCTTTTAAAATATTAATAATACTTTGAACCGAATCGGCTTTATAGCTTGAGGACGCCATCATACCTTTCATACCACCTTCATCCCCTGAACCACCTCCGCCAACACCTGTGGGCGGGCAGCTATCATCAGGATCCCAGGTTGCATCTTCATTTGGAAAAGGATTTACTGTTTCATCTGTATAATACTTGGGCATTAATGGAGCACTAATATCAACATGATAATAATAAGTAATATCATTAGCTTCGTTGTATATATCAGTAGGTGTACCTTCGGGGCCTGTGTAGCTAAAGCGGTTGCCGGCGGGGCCGTCAGGCTGGGCAAGGTTGGCGCCCTGTTTAGCAGCAATACCGGCATATGCAGTAACAAAAGGATCCTTCCAGGTTACCACCTCGTCGTAATCGTTACGGAAATATTCGTTGCATTTTAATACCAGTCCGGTGCCGTCTCTGTTCCGGTTTTCCTGCTGGGCGATTATAGCAAAAGTTAGTCCTTCAAAGTAATTCCGGTAAATCATGTTGGGGTCGGGACCGGAGTTGTTTATCACCATTCCTATGCCTTCCTGTAATCCCTGGTAAAAGTAATTGTCCTCAATGGTATAGCCTGTTGACCGGTCAAGGTAAATTCCATAGCTTCCCCCTGCACATGTAGGACCGGTATATATGGTGCAATTTTTAACACTTCCGTTTTCCATAGCGCTAAAGTATACACCACGGTGGTTACCTGTAAAATCGGTATGGCTTATCTCCGGGAAATAAACCGTACCACCCGAAGTGGCATATATGCCACGTTCTAAATTCGTAAACTCGCCGTTTTCCCATTCTGTACAGGGGTGTGTGCCGCTTGTACATTTACCTTCCACCTTAAATCTTGAATTAAAACCATAGATGCCCTTTCCGTAACATGCTTCGCTGCTTTCATTCGTAAACCTGCAATAGGTGAAATCCACATTATTCATCGAAAACATTTTTATGAAGTAGTCAGGATCATTTTCTCCGTTATAACTATCATTCACAATAAAGTCGCAATCGGAAAAATTGCTCTGGCTGGGGAATTCATAATCATATAACACCACTGCAAGGTGGTTATTCCTAAATGTTGCACCTGTTGCCTGCACAATGCCTCCGGTGTAGTCGTAATCAACCTCACCACCATCCGGGTCTTCTATTATTTTACAGGTCTTGATTGCAACCTCGGTATTTTCAATTTTACCACCGTTCAAAATTTTAACCAGCCCCTGTTCATAAGACGATTGGTCTAATGATGCATTGCCCCATAATTCAATTCCTTGCCACATACATGAACCGATAAGTCCGCCACCATCAATCATTAATTCACCTCCGCGCTGGACAACTATTTTTGCATCCTTGTTCAGGTAAGTATCTGATTTGACGATCAACTGTGCTTCCGGTTCTATGATGATTTCTTTGTAAGGGAGGGATTGTAGGTTATCCCATATTATCGGATCACCTGCTTCAATTATAAGTGTTTCGTTGTTTGGTTCAGGATAATTTGCACCTTCAATTGTATCAGAACAAATTATAGTTTCATTAACAATTACATAATTAATTGCAGCATTCGAGTTAATACTCCACAGAAAATATGAAATAAGAATGAAAAATGTAATATGCAATTTTTTTGTTTTTTTGATAAAAATAATTTAGAATGCCAAATATATAAAAAATTAAAATAAAATGCAAACAAAATAAGTTTATGGTAAATTTCAGGCGCTGAAAATATACTGTAACTTTTTTAACCAATAAGTAAAAATACCTATCGCAAAAAATAATTTTATACTTTTAAAGTTTATTTGGATAAATATTAAGCAGATTTAACAAAATGCAGGAGGATTTAAGAAATAATATTTCTGACGAAAAAAATAAAACTGTAACAACTGAAGTTTCAAAGAAAAAATACAACAGATATGTGGTTATCTTTTGGTTAATACTTGTATCTGTTATCCTTTTTACGGTTTTACTGTTTGGGCTTATTTCAAAAGGCAAGTTGGGATACATGCCAACATTTGAGGAAATAGAAAATCCAAAGAGTTCTCTTGCTTCTGAAATTTATACCGCTGATGAAGTACTTCTTGGAAAGTATTATATTGAAAACAGATCCGACTCCCGGTTTTCCGAATTGGATTCCAACCTGATCCATGCATTGCTTGCAACAGAGGATATCCGGTTCTACAGCCATTCGGGGATTGACTTCCGGGCATTGATCAGGGCAGTTTATGGCGCTGTAACCGGACAGAACAGGGGAGGGGGAAGCACAATTACCCAGCAATTTGCCAAACTTCTTTTTCATGAAAGGCCTGACTCAAAAGCGAAGAGGATTTTACAAAAGTTAAATGAATGGGTAATTGCCACCAAGCTCGAGCAGCGATATTCAAAGGACGAAATCATAGCCCTGTACCTTAATAAATTTGATTTTGTCAATAATGCTGTTGGAATTAAATCTGCCGCTAAAATTTATTTTGATACATCACCGGACTCACTGAAGTTAGACGAAGCAGCATTGTTGGTGGGAATGTTGAAAAATCCAGCCTTGTATAATCCGGTACGAAGGCCTGATACAGTACGTTTCCGGCGAAATGTTGTTTTAAGGCAAATGCAAAAATATGGATACATTTCTACTGTGCAATATGATACAGCAATTCTATTACCGGTCGACATGTCGAAATTTGGCCGTCAGGATCACATCTCCGGGCAGGCAACTTATTTCAGGGAATACTTGAGAGGCAATCTAAAAAAATGGTGCAGCGAACATTTTAAACCAGATGGAACTCCTTATAATCTTTATAAGGATGGCTTGAAAATTTACACGACACTTGACTCCAAATTACAACAATATGCTGAAGAGGCTGTTTATGAACATTTAGCACTTGATCTTCAACCCACTTTTTTTAAGCACTGGAAAGGACATACAAACGCTCCTTTCTATTTCGAAAAAAACACCTCTGAAGAAATCAAGAAAATAATGAACCAGGCCAAACGAAGATCAGAAAGGTATCGTAAGCTGAAACGTGCCAACGTTTCTTCTGATTCTATTAATATTAGTTTTAATACACCAATACCTATGAGGGTGTTTTCGTGGGAAGGCGAAATTGATACAGTGATGACCCCGATGGACTCTATCCATTATTATAAATTTTTCCTGCAAACCGGATTAATATCAATGGAGCCATCAACTGGATATGTTAAAGCCTATGTGGGTGGAATTAATTATAAACATTTTCAATATGATCATGTAACACAAGGCGCCCGGCAGGTTGGTTCAACTTTTAAGCCTTTTCTTTACACCCTTGCCATGCAAAACGGACTATCTCCCTGTACTATGTTCCCAAATATTCAACCCATTATTTATCTTGATAATGGTGATACATGGGAACCCAAAAATTCCAACTCAAAAGACAAAGGCCTTGAAATAACGTTACAATACGCCCTGGCAACTTCTAATAACTGGATATCAGGGCATCTCATCAAACGTTTTTCTCCACAATCAATTGTTAAGGTTGTAAGAAATATGGGCGTTACCAGCTTCCTCGATCCTGTTCCGGCAATCGTTTTAGGGTCTTCAGATTTGTCACCCTATGAAATGACCGGAGCAATGAACACATTTACCAATAAGGGAGTTTATATCGAACCAATATTTATTACACATATTGAAGATAAAAATGGCAACCTTTTAGAAGCCTTTATACCAAAACAAAATGAAGCCATGAGTGAAGAAACAGCATTTCTAATGTTGGAATTGATGAAAGGCGTTGTTCGATATGGTACCGGTATAAGGTTGCGATCAACATATAAACTGGAAAATCCGATTGCCGGAAAAACAGGCACCACCAACAACCATTCTGATGGCTGGTTTATGGGGTTGACCCCCGACTTAACTACAGGTGTTTGGGTGGGCTGCGAAGACAGGGCTGCTCACTTCAGAACGCTTTACCTGGGGCAGGGAGCAAATATGGCATTACCCATTTGGGCTTTGTATATAAAAAAAATCTATGCAGATTCTACACTTAATATTTCACAAGAAGATTTTGAAAAGCCATTAAAGGAGTTAACAGTAGAAATTGATTGTGAAAAATTCAATGCCATAAATAGTAATAATATTTTTGATTCGGAAGAACAGTTTTAGATATTTTTATTTCTTTTTTTTAATATCAGGCATTCTTGTAAAAACATTATCCTCACCGAAAAATTCAATCTTGAAATTCTTTAATAATTGATTCGGCAGGTATTATTAACCTGTATAGCACTAAATTACCATCTGCCGATTTTGCAAGCAGTGTATAAAATTTATTTAATACCTCCACCAGCTCTTTATTGATTTTTACCTTATCTGGATAACGAATTAATACATAATCAATAACTTTTGTATCATCCTTATTATTACCACTTCGAAAATAAATTCCGACTTCTGAGGATGTTTTATTGCCAAGCAAGGTAAGAGGAAGATTTTTTTCATATAATATAGGGAAAAAACCATATGCTTGTCTATTGTTA
Source organism: Bacteroidales bacterium (assembly GCA_021106665.1). Taxonomy (GTDB): domain Bacteria; phylum Bacteroidota; class Bacteroidia; order Bacteroidales; family JAADJA01; genus JAADJA01. The sequence goes on along the minus strand of JAIOTR010000519.1, from coordinate 5,342 downwards.
ACATTTACAATTGGTTTATCAGTTCCCACATAAGACATTATGTTTACATTCATCCAAAAATATGAATCATATATAGGTAGTAGTAAGGTGTTGGGTTTGAGCCATTTGTTAAAAGCATTGATTTCACTTGCTGCCTTATCCATTTCTTTGTAAATATCCCTATGATAAGCTTTATTGTAAATTGTTATAAAGATGAAAAACATAGCTGCTAAAAAATGAAACCATTTTGAGAAATGAAACATGCTGATCCAAATAACAAACAGAACAAAAAACATCAATGTTAGTCTGATTCTCATTGTGTTCAATAAAAAGTTGGGGGGCAGTATAACAACTAAAACAGTAAAGAAAATAAGGAGGACTAAAATATAATTTCTATGATAACTGCTCCCGACAACTTTCTTCTTTTTCCCAAAACTTTGAATTAAAGCAAAAATGAAAATTATGACAATTCCGATGAATAAAACTATATTATGACTTCCATCATTTTCAAAATGAAAAAGAATTAGCGGGCGGATATAATAAAAATTTTCCAGGAAGCTTATAGGTTCCGTTGACTCCCGAACTACACTGGTAACCGTTGAAAATATTTTAGAAACATATATTAAAGCAATTATTAGACTGGGTATTGAAACAACAAAAATTTTGAATATCCTAATTAGTGTTATTTTCAAGTTTATCTTTCTATTCAATATATATGACATACACATATCATAAAACACAAATAGAAACAAGGATATTCCTAAAAAAATATATGTAAGGAAATGACTAAAATAAAGCAAAACAAACAGAAGTGAAAATTTAATCCATTTGCCAAGGTTCATTTCCTGGTTATGTCTGATCCAAAATCCGAGAACTATAAATAACACTATCAGGCTTGTTGAAAAATTGAACAAGCCAAGGCTTAAGCATGAATTATCAAAAAAAGGAAATATGATATAATGAATAGGTTTAAATGTTCCATTTATAGATTTTATCAAATATCTGTATGAAAAAGCCATTCCTGCAAAGTAGGTAAAAAGGAAAAAAGATAAGGCTGTTGAAGAAGGAAATAAAAAATTAAAAAATGCTAAAATGATATTACCTGTCCAATTACCTACAGGTATTAAATTAATCCTATAATAGTTATTGATCAGGTCATTCCCGGAGAAAATATTTATCAGCAAATTCGAATTATGCAGATGACTTGAACCATCGAGGGTATGATAAAAATTGAACGAAAAAACATAAATTGCATTTAATAAAGTTATAAAACAAAAAAATCCTAATTCGTTCTTATTAATAATTTCATAAACCTTTTTCACTTTTGAGGTTTGTACTTATAATATATTTAAATAACATATCTATTTATTACAACATCCAAAATTAATAAAATATTTTTACTTGTCCTATAAACTAATCCATGGAATAACTCGCTAATTTATTTTCATTTCATTGGCATTTTATGCGTTTCTTTTGTATAATTTGTCCTGAAATACACAAAGATAATTTGAGAATAAGTGCTTGTAAAAAGTATATTATCTTTACCGAATTCTTTTTTGATAGAAAAGAAGGTCTTTATTTGCAAAGATTTTATGGAGTTTAAACATTTCAAGCACAAAGCCGGTATGATTTTTCGTTATTGCAAAGAAAACCTTCCTCAAATTACAATCTGGCTCATTGTTGTAATAATACTAATTGTAAATTTCAACATTAAAAACTGGAATAAACCAAGAAGGGTTATTATAAATGATGTCGTATCCTATTATGCCTACTTGCCGGCAACTTTTATTCATAAAGACCTTTCTTTTTCATTTGTAAAAAATGATGTTGAAAAGTACAAACACAGATTCTATTTATTCGATACACCAACTGGAAAAAAGACAATCATAACCTCTATGGGCCAATCTATACTATATGCACCATTCTTTTTTATGGCGCATTTAATGTCGCCAATATTAGGTTTTGATGCTGATGGTTTTACCACACCCTATAAGTTTGCTCTTATAATGAGTTGTATTGTATATTTAATGATTGGACTTTACTACTTAAAAAGGTTTTTATTGCTATACTATAATAAATATATTGTTTCGTTAACAATTCTTTCTGTTGTGGTGGGGACGAATTTATTTTATTATAGCACAATAGAAGCTGCGATGCCTCATGCTTATATTTTTTCATTGATTTGTATTTTCATATATTATGTTGATAAATGGCATGAAAATCCCAATTATAAATACACGATAATCTTAGGTTTTCTTTCAGGATTAATTACGCTGATAAGGCCCACAAACATTATAATTTTACTATTTCTAATTTTTTGGGGTATTACTTCCTGGAAAGCAATGATAAACCGAATCATTTTTTTTACTAAATCATACAGATTGGTTTTTCTGATGATTCTTTCATTTTTGATAGTTTGGATACCACAGTTTATTTATTGGTATTACGTATCAGGGAAAATTTTTTACTATACTTATCAGGAACATGGAGGCCGCTTTTTCTTTGATAACCCACAGGTAATAAATCAGCTTTTCAGTTATAGAAAAGGATGGTTTGTTTATACGCCGATTATGGCTTTTGCAACTATTGGGATACCCATTTTATTAAGAAAGTATAAACAGCTATTTCTTCCTGTTCTGATTTTTTTAATTGTAACTGTTTATGTTCTATCATCATGGTGGAGTTGGTGGTTTGGTGGGAGTTTTGGATTAAGAACTTATGTCGAATTTTATGGAATTATGGCAATTCCTTTGGCTGCATTTATCAGTTGGGGAATTCAACGTCAGGTCATTTTAAAATTATCATCCATTTTGATAATTGCACTTCTGATCAGCTTTAATTTGTTTCAAATAAAACAATATTATTATGGAGTTATCCATTATGACTCAATGACAAAAAAAGCTTATTGGGCTGTCTTTTTAAAGAAACACCGGCCACATGATTTTTATCAATTAATTGAGAAGCCAAATTACCAAAAAGCAAGAGAGGAGGGGATATATACAACTATTCCGGGATATTATTCAAAAGAGTAATTTAGCAAAATATGATTTTTCTCTTGAAAATTAAATAACACAATTCTTAATGAATACATCGCAAAAAACAAGTATAATTATTCCTGCTTACAACGAAGAAGGCGCTATTAGATTCGGGCTTGATAAACTGATCAATTTAAATTTCCAAACCAAGTATGAGGTAATTTATATTGATGATGGTTCCACTGATAAAACAGCTGAAATAATCAGGGAGTTCCCGGTAAAACTCTACCAGCATAATGTAAACAAAGGTTATGGTGCGGCCTTAAAAACCGGTATAAGAAAAGCAAGCGGAGATAAAATTGTTATTCTCGACAGTGACGGCCAGCATGACCCTGATAACATTCAAAAAATTATTGAAATGATGGATGAATTTGATATGGTTATCGGAGAAAGGTCGTCAGATTCATTCCAGGTAAAGAACAGGCAATCGGGTAAGAAGTTAATAAAATGGGTAGGGGAATACATGGTTGAACAAAAGCTGCCTGATTATAACTCAGGATTTAGAGGTTTCAGGCGAAATATTATTTATAGTATGCTCCATCTTATGCCTAACGGGTTCTCTTTTTCAACAACTTCTACCCTGGCCTTCCTGAAAGAAGGTTTTACTATTGGAACTTTTCCTATTAAAGTGAATGAGAGAGTTGGGAGAAAGAGCAATGTCAAATTTGCAAAGGACGGCACCAAAACAATGTTGCTCATCTTCCGGATTATCATGCTTTTTAATCCATTGAAAATATTTTTCCCGGCAAGTGTTATTTTCATATTAGCAGGATTATCTTTTGGAATTTATGGTTATATCATTGCTTCCAGGTTTTCAAACAGCGCTATTTTACTTACAACACTTGGAATGTTCCTGTTTTTTATCGGTTTAATTGCTGACCAAATTTCCATGCTCAACAGGAGAGGTCAATAATAGATATTTTTGATCATTTTATACTTTTCGGATTAAATGAGAGACTATTCGAATACAAATCATAAGAACACATGGAATGATGCAGATGTGGAGCATCACTGGGATAGTGTGGCTGATATTTATATCAAAGAGAACGAAAGGGTAAGCAAGGCACACAATCAACGTTTTACTGAAAGCACACAATATTTGAATTTATCAGATAATCTTCAAGTCCTCAATGTCTCAAGCCGTGATTGCGAAGCAAACGATTTTATAACCAAAGAAAAATCAAGCGTATCTGTAATCAATGCCGAAATATCGCAAGGATTGATGAATGTTGCGAACAAGGTTAGGCCCGAAGTAAAGCAGGTTAAGATAACCACCTATTCAGAACTTCCTTTCGAAAACAAAACTTTTAACAGGATAATTACATTGGAAACACTGGAGCATGTTGCTGATCCCATACACTTTTTAAATGAATTAAACAGGGTTTCAACCGAGGATGCCCGAATGGTTTTAAGCTGTCCGCCTCTTACCAGTGAAGTCCCCTACAGGGTTTTTACAAAACTTTTTGGCGGACACGGAGAAGGCCCTCACCGTTTTTTGCGATCATCTGAAGTCAAGGCCATGCTTAAAAAAACAGGCTGGAAATTAATTTTGCATAAGGGTACTGTATTAATTCCGGTTGGTCCTGAATTTTTGCAGAATTTTGGAGAATGGTTTATAAAAGTTTTTCAAAAAACTTTTATTTCCGAATTAGGAATAAGGCAATTTTTTGTTTGTGAAAAGTATTAACAAGTTAAAAAAGGTAATGAATTCTGACCTGTGCAACAGGTGCGGAAGTTGCGTTGGATTATCTAATGGAGCAATTACTTTTGAAAATAAAACAGGGAAATATTTACCCAAACTTCACGGTGAGCTTAGTAACCAACTTGCTGATAGAATCTGGCATGCTTGTTCCGGAAAGGAATTTGATTTTCCATATTATAGAAAGAAAATATTTGGTGATAATATTAATTTTCACAATTATACCGGAGTTTATCAAAACATTTACATTGGCCACAGCAAAAACGAACAAATACGCTTAAATGCAGCAAGTGGCGGAATAATATCGGGCATCTTGATCTGGTTGCTTGAAAACAAAAAAATTGATGGCGCTGTACTTTTAAGAATGTCTAAGAACCAGCCATGGATGAACGAACCCTTTATTGCCACAACAAAAGAGGAGATTTTATCTGCCGCACAAAGCAAATACACCATCAGTTCGATTAATGAAATCTTACCGGAAATTGAAATATTTGAGGGTAAGCTCGCTTATGTCGGATTGCCGGGACAGGTTCAATCCATTAGAAAATTACAAGAGATTAGTGACCCATCTGTTAATAATATTAAATACATTTTGGGGCCATTTTACGGAAACACCCTTCACTTTTCTT
>JAIOTR010000250.1 GCA_021106665.1 Bacteroidales bacterium | reverse complement strand
TTTCAGGGATTTACCTAGTAATATGAGTAAGGAAGGTGTGAATAATAACATCCATAAAGGATACAGCGACTTTTTGAAAATAACGAGATAGAATAATATAAGAGTCCAGATAGTTGCACAAATAAATATTACAGTATATATCGATTCCATATAAGTCCTGAATAATAATAATTGTTCGGATCGTAGTGATTCCGGAAGTCTTCCGATAATGCCATAATTTGCAAATACTGCATGGTAGGTTCCTGCGACAACAAATAAAACTGCAAAACTTGCAAAAAGAATTTTTGCTAATACCTTGTTAACCGATCGAAAGACAATATAAAAGATATACCCGCCAATGATAGAAAATATAGATGCAAATGGCCCGATTAATCCTCCGGCTATCAGCCTCTCTATTGGCATTGCACTCATTACGGCAACACTATTATATTCAGCTCCGCTTACAGGTTCATAGTAGAGTATCATATCTCCTGAAAACATCAAAAGTGAACCAAGTATGCCGGATAATGAAAACAGCTGTAATTTATTTAACTTCATTTTTTAATCAATTTTTTCATTCCACCCAGTATCATCTTCAATCCTTATCTTAACATTGACAAGGTATTATTATTGAAAAGAGCGAAAGTATTTAGGAGTTCGAGAACCGCCGTATAAATAACCAGTATTTACAGTAGTGTGTGAAGTGAATAAACTGGGCATTGGCTCACTGGCGATCAACTCGATTGCACCCCGTTAATTGTATGATCTCAACATTTCTAACTTGATTAATCTCATAGTTAATACTCTCATCATCATTAATTAGTATAGTATATCCTGAATCACTTATTCTTTTTATAGTTTCAATGTCGGGAATGTTGGAATATGCAATACAATTAACATAAAACATTGTCTCTATTGGCCGTCCTACATTGAAAATTACAATTTGCTTATTTATGTCTAAGTTTTCATTTAGTTTTCTCAATTCTTTAACCCATTGTGGGTTTCTATCTCTATTAATAAAAGGCTTAATACGTTCAATTGAATATCTTACCGGAAGTGCTAATAAGAGAAAAAGTATGATAAAAATCATCCATTTAAAACGAAATCTATTTCTATATTGATAAAGATAATGCCAAAAAAGTCCTGTTATTATAAATATTGCCGGGGCAGTAAAAAGTGTATATCCTTGCATTTTTGTTTTTACAAAAGAGAAGAATATAAAAGGAATAATAAACCAAAATGATATAATTAACCTCCTGTAATTTTTCCAGTTCTTACTAGTTTTCCAAATAAACCATATCAATGGAATATAAATAAGTTCTCCAAAAAGTAATCTTACTTTATCAAAATGATAATAAAAAGGGCCTCCTTGCTCATCCAATATTTCAGTTATATGTTTTAAATTAAAGCTGCTTTCCCATTGTGCCTCAACTGGAAAAGCACTGAATATATATATTTGCCATGGTAAGGAAACAATAAATATTACAAAACATAAAAAAAATAAATTAATAGATATTTCTTTAAATGTGAATTTCTTGGAATCAAGAACCAACAATAACCAAATAGGAATTACAATTAGCGCGGGTAACCATTTTGAAAGGATTGCCAATCCTATACTGATTCCGCACAAAACATTAAAAATCATTTTCTTTCTTCGAACGAAATTAATAGCAAATAAAACAGATAATTGAATAAAAAACAGAAAGAAAACATCAATATGGTCAGTTGCAACTCTACCAGCTGTAATTTCGATTATTAATCCATGTATAGAATATAGAAAAGCAGCAATAATTCCAACTCTGCTATTGAATAGATATTTAGCTATGTAGAATGTTATCCAAATACCTAAAATTGTCAATATAATTGATGGTAACCGTAAAGCAATTTCGTTAATTCCAAGAAGCGACATACTAATTGCCATTGTCCAAAGTGGAATCGGTTGTTTGTGTATCCAGATATGATTACCAGTCCAGCTTTTATAATCATATGGTAAAATTGGATTATCGTAAAGGGTAGGTTGTAATGGATGTTCAATTAAGTTTTTTGCTACCAATGCATGATACCTTTCATCCCAAGTGTGAAGATAAAGATCTGCAGCAGTGAATAATCGAAGCAATAATCCACAAGTCATTATCAGTAGTAAAGAAATTACTATTTTGCGCTTTCCAAATTGTCTGTATGCAATAAAATATCCGAATACACATACAGAAATCGTTATTATTCCGAATATTATGTTCTCCATGCAGTTCTATTTAATTAAGCACTAACTCATTTTATCATATAAAAATATTAGTTAACCCATGATGAAAATCAGGATAACAGTAGCTTTTTATTGGTTTTAATTTTTTTCAATCATTTTTTTCATTCCATCCAATACCATCTGCCATCCGCCATCTGCATGCTCTTTGGCTTGTTCACTGGCAAATCCTTCCTGAGTTAAGATCAGGATTGTATTGTTTCCACTTTGTTTAAGCTTGTAGGTGACAATAGAATAATTTTCTTCTTTATCCTCAAGACCGGAAAATCCACTCCAGTAATCGTATTGTAATAATTCATCCTGTTTAATAGTCATAATATTTCCTTTATCTATTATCATTTTTTATCTACTTAGTTATATTTAGTTATTCCTCAATGTTTATTTACTAAATACAAAACTAAGTATATCCAGGCAATATTCCTTTTTCATATTGCTT
>JAIOTR010000319.1 GCA_021106665.1 Bacteroidales bacterium | reverse complement strand
TTTGGATCTTTAACAATAAAAAAAGGTGTATTTAATACATACTCTAATTTGGAATTCTCATCTGTTTTAAGTTTTGGCTCGCCATCAATACTTATCAAAATGGCAGGGGAAGTCCTGAAATAAATATCAGGAGGTTCATTATTAAGTTGTGCCGAAAGATTCTTTTTGTCTTCAATGTCATTCATTCCTGCCAACAATCGGTCGAGTGATATTACGACATTCCATGATTCAACTTCTTTTACAAGGAAGGCAGTGAATTCATCTACTTTTCCTTTTTCTTCAAGATCAGGAAAATTAACCCTGGGCACATCGATGCTTTCCAAAATAACTGTTCGTTCATCCAGATCAGTTGACATGCGGGCTTTGAACCAAACAGCACCAAAGATCATATCACCTTCAGGTAATTTGATAGACACAGCCATACGGCCTTCGAGAATATTGGATTCAAAAGATTCCAATTGCGGTTGATAAAGAGTCACATTTCCCTTTTCCCCATCAATTTCCCTGGGCCATGACAAAGAATTTTCCTCTTCCTGGGCAGTAAGGACAGTAACTGTCCAAAATAAAATAACAATTGAGATTAAAATTTTGTTCGACATATTACTTTGTTTTAGATGATGTTAATTTTTTATATAAGATGATAAGAACTTACAATTATCATGCAAAATTACATTTAAAAATTTATTTATAATTTCCTGAAGTTTTAGCCAGTCATTTGTAATGCAAAAAATGTTATTGTTTTCCTCTGCTTTAATTCTTCAGGCAAAGACATGAAAATAAGCATGATTTGTGACTTAATTGCTTATCGTTACAAGGAATAAATATTCTGAATTATTGAATTTCCCAACCTCTATCTACTAAATTCTAATGTTCTTCAACAACCTTCATGTTAGTTAGATTTCCTTCAGAAGAATCAAACGTTTTTTCCTTAATAAAAAAGAGATTAATAAGCTGTGTGGAGAGGATTCCGGCAAGTGCCATATTGTCAACTTCTGAAATGTTCCGGCCTGTTTTAAACTTTTCGGTCAGCTTATTCACTTTTACGGTATCAAAGAAACCAAAATCATTTATTGAGTTTTCAGACAACATTTCCTCCACATAAGAAGGTGATTTATCTCCAAAGAAACTTGTATGAATTGGCGCTCTGTATGCTTGCTTATGGCGGGTTAAGATAGATTCCGGGATTTTACCCTTCATCATCTGTTTTAAAATATACTTTTCATTCAGTCCGTTCAGTTTAAAATCTTCGGGCAGTGAAGCGGCAAACTCTATGATCCTGTGATCTAAGAAAGGATATCTTCCCTCCACCGAATTGGCCATAGCCATGCGGTCGCCCTGCGAGGACAATAAATAACCCGACATAAAAATACTTGCTTCCAGGAACTGTGATTTCCCAAGGTCGCCCCAATCTGCAAACTGACTATCAAGGTTTTTATGAACCTCCAAAATCGGGTCATATTCGCCCAGTTTAGATTTTATATCATCAGAAAAATAGTTCTTTATTCTTGATGTGTTATGCCAGCGCAGTAAATGGGAATAATAAGGATTACCTGTTTCATCCAGTTTGTAGCCGAAGAACATTTTCAACACATTGCTTTTGGCATCCTTCATCATCGGAAGGTAGGGGTAGAGTTTGGTTAAAAGGAGTGGCCTTATTGCTGATTGCGGTTCCTTTGACCAAAACCTCCGGATCTTTGCTTCTTTGAAAATATTATAACCCGCAAGCATTTCATCGGCTCCCTCACCGGTGATCACAACTTTAATATTGTTTTCCCTTACTTTCTTTGATAAAAGATACATGGGTGTCGGTGCTGTTCGCAGGATTGGAAATTCAGTATGTTTAACCGTATCATAAAATGCCGATCCGATTTCTTCTGAAGTACACGAAAATGCAACATGATTGGTACTAAAATACTTTGATGCTTCAAGCTGATAGCCGGTTTCATCAAAAACTTTATCCTTAAATCCGATGGAGAAAGTATTCAGTACATTCGGTTCAATATCTTTAATAAAAGCAGTTGTAACGCTTGAATCAAGCCCACCACTTAAATAAGCAGCCACTTCTACATCAGCACGAAGCCTAATCTTAACGGCATCATTAAATAAGTCCCGAAGTTCTTCGGTTGCTTCATAAAAGCTTCTATCCGAAACCTGATGCTTCTCAGGAAATGATAGACTCCAGTATTTTTCAATTTTAGTTTCTCTAGAATTAATTGTCATGTAATGTCCTGGAGGCAGTTCATAAATATTTTCAAAAGGTGTTTCGGGTGTGATGGTGGTCCAGAATGTAAATATCTGTGATAACCCTTTTGGTGAAATGGATCTTTTTACCTCCGGATTTTCAAAAATCCCTTTTATCTCAGAACAGAAAGTAAAACTACCATTATTCTGTGTGTAAAACAAGGGGCGAATTCCAACCCGGTCGCGCGCCAGGAACAATTCTTTTTTCTTTTTGTCCCATATGGCAATGGCAAACTGCCCGTTGAATTTACTTAGACAATCGATGCCATATTGCGCATAAGCCTGCACCACAACTTCAGTATCGGTGGTAGTACTGAATTTGCATCCCAGTTTTTCGAGATCCTGCTTTAATTCGAGATAATTAAAAAGTTCGCCATTATAAACGATCCAATACTTTTTATCTCTTACGGAAATCGGTTGCTGTCCTGTAGAAAGGTCAATGATGCTCAATCTTACATTACCCATCCCAATATTTTTACCTATATAAATACCGCTTTCATCTGGTCCCCTGTATCGGATGACCGAAAGCATTTTTTTAAGGATATTCTCAGGAACTGGTTTATCGGATGCGGAGTAATTGTATATTCCGGCTATACCACACATGCTTTACAGCTTAGTTAGATTTAGTGCTGATAAAATTGACAATGGCATTGACCGATTCAAAATTATCTTCAAGTAATTCTGCATCTTCTGCCTTAATGTTGAAATGGTCTTCAATATAATTGATCAGCGATAAAAATCCCATTGAATCAAAGATGCCATCAACAAAGATCAGGGTATTATCCTGTACTTTTTCTTCGGCTACAAATGATGTTTCAATGATGAATTTTTTAACTTTCTCTTTTGCTTCAGCTGTATCGAACATAAATAATTTTGGTTTTTGTTTTATTTTTTACTTCCCGTTAACGAAGTTTTTTGTCCGTTTGTTTCAATAATATCAACAATTCTTTGACAGAACAAAGGAGCAACCTGTCCGGCAAATACTTCATTTAAATGAGAATCATACTTATTGCGTGCATTTTCAACCTTTAAAAACAACTCCCCTCCAGTTTCTATCTCATAAAAATCCCAAATAAATATGTTATCTCCATCTGTGTCCCATTCATTTCTAACCCAGTCAAAAAATTCTTTTGTCCTTCTTGCCTGGTCTGGATTAAGTTTAGCTTCTACCATAACGGCACCTGTCCAGACCAGGAACTTAGTTCCTGGGAATTGCAGCATTTTATCTTTAAGAGCAGCATATTGCAGTTTGTAATTTTCCAGTGTCTTTAACTTAGAATTAATGTCCGGTTCAATTGAATCGGCAAGAATTTTACTTACTGGAAAACAATGCTTGAAAATGATGAGATCAAATTCCTCTGTTAAAATTTCCAAGGTTGGTTCTTCCTTGAACATTTCTTCTCCGGCATTTTTAACCCAGATATTGTAATAGTCGAAAGGATAATTCTGCCATCCGTAAGGTTTATCTTTTGGAAATGTCTGCTCCTTTATATAATAATTGGTGCCATTATTAGCATTGTAATTATTAAACCATTCAGGGACTGCATTAACCTTGTTAAAGATATTTTTCAGCTTATTATTTACTGAAGTATTACCTTGCCAAATGTTATTACCGGTGCTGTGGTGTAAGAATATAATTTTATACGCATCTTCAGGCATCTGTGTACTTTGATTGCTGCAATTTACTAAAAATAAAACCATAAAAATCATTGTCAGCATTTGTTTAAATTTTACTTTTGTTTTCATATTTACAAGTTTTTACTGATTATTTATAACCATATAAAAGTAATTTCGTTTTAATGTTTATTAGAACTGATTAATGTTATTTAATTCATTTTATTATTTCGTTTTTTTAGGTATAGTTTTTATACTGTATTATGCCGTTGGTAATAAATTAAAATGGTTAATACTGTTAATTGCCAGTCTGTTTTTTATCGGAACTATTGCCCCAAATTTAATAATTTTTACCTTACTATTTACCGTAATCAATTATTTTTTTGGGATTGCACTGTTTAATATTAAAAACAAACCACTAAGAATTAAGGTTTTTTGGCTGGGAATTTTTATTAATGTAGGGATACTGGCTTTTTATAAATACATTAACTTTCTAATTGAAAATGTTAATTTTTTACTTACACTGTTTCCCGAAAATCCTTCAATCCCATATATATCGGTAATAATTCCTGTGGGGATTTCTTATTATACTTTCCAGGCTTTGGGTTATTTAATCAGGATTAACAGGGGTGCAGAGAAACCGGAAAAGGACTTCATCAAGTTTGCAACCTTCCTGACTTTTTTTCCGAAATTTTTGGCAGGCCCTGTAGAAAGGTCAAATCATTTTTTTCCACAGGCAAATTCGAAGATTGAATTTAAATCCGAGAATGTTACCATAGGTTTAAGGTTGTTCTTGTGGGGAATGTTTAAAAAAGTGGTTATTGGGAATAATCTTGTGGCGCCCATATTTGGTGTTTACGATGATCTTTATCAGTTTTCGGGTATTCCACTTATAACTGTATTGCTTATTCAAGCCATACATATTTATTGTGATTTTTCAGGTTATACTGATATGGCATTAGGATCGGCTAAGATATTGGGCATAAACCTGATTGATAATTTCAACCGGCCATTTTTAGCAAAAAATGTTGGCGATTTCTGGAGACGTTGGCATATTTCCTTATCGGCCTGGTGTAACGATTTCATCTTTTCACCATTTATTGTGAAGTACAGGAAAATGGGTAATAAAG
>JAIOTR010000352.1 GCA_021106665.1 Bacteroidales bacterium | reverse complement strand
TGAGCGATACCAATAAATTGATTATATGGATCGGTGATAAGCGTAAATGTAAGGATACTGCCAAAAAAGATACTCAGAAAAATATAAAATGCAGGACTTTTCAGGCTCTTCTTTAATTCCAGTAAAAATATATTATAGAACATGGTGTATTGGTTTAATGTTTAACTTAAATTAGAAATCTAGTGGAATGTTGGAATAATGCAGGGTTATTAATATATTTTGCATCCATTATTCCACCATTCCATTCTTCCATCTCAGGACCGGGTTGACAAGGTGTAGAAATAAACATCTTCCAATATTGATTCGACGGATTTAAAATCATTATCAGGATCAGTTTCACTAAAAATCCTTACGAAATTTTTCCCGGCGAAAAGCCGTGTTGAGATTACGTGGTATTCCTTTTCAAAGTCTTCCATATTGATTCCTATAATGTCCTTTTCCCAGATTTTTCCTTCAAAATCTTTTATGATCTCTCCAGGGTCTGTTTGAAGCAAAATTCTTCCTTTGTCAATAATTGCCATATTTGAACACAGGTTACTCACGTCATCAACAATATGTGTGGAAAGGATGACAATAATATCTTTCCCGATTTCGGCGAGAAGATTATGGAACCTTCTCCTTTCGTAAGGATCCAACCCGGCTGTTGGTTCATCCACGATGATAAGCTTTGGGTTTCCCAATAATGCCTGGGCGATTCCGAATCGCTGTTTCATGCCACCGGAGAATGTTCCGATTCTCTGTTTACGATCATCCCAGAGGTTTACTTTTTTCATGATGTATTCCACGAGTTGTTTACGCTCGGATTTATCTTTAATACCTTTTAACATACTCAATTGGTCAAGTAGGTTAAATGCCCTGTCTTTAGGATAAAATCCGAACTCCTGCGGCAAGTAACCCAGAGTTTGTTTTAATTCCTGCTTCTGCTCAAGGACATTTAGATCATCCATCCATATTTCACCATTATCGGCTTCTTGCAATGTAGCAATGGTTCGCATCAGGGTTGATTTCCCGGCACCGTTTGGGCCTAGTAATCCAAACAAACCGTTTGGGATTGTTAGCGAAACATTAACTAATGCCTGTACACCGTTAGAATAAGTTTTTGATAAATTATTTATTGTCAGGTTCATATTTTGTGGTTTTAAAATTCTTGCAAAATAATACTCACTGTGTATCTCTGTGTCTTCTTTGTGTAGCTCTGTGTAATAGCTGTTTCATAGAGAACCGCAGAGAAGCACAAAGGCACATAAAGTTTTTTGATCTGATTCATGCAGCAAAATTGTTTTATTCAGTTTACTTTTGAAAATATATGTGATGAAATGAAGGTTTTTGTGATGAACCCGAAAATATTGGGATGAAATGCTTTTGTCACATTAATTTATTAAATTACGATTTATTGAATTACTTTGCATTTTATGATAAAAAAAATTTTCTTCAACATCGGATTCTGGCTGTTTTTGTGGCTGATATTTGCATTTTCAATTATGCGATTTGAATCTGCCGGTGAATCCTTTTGGATTGCTTCATTGATCGTCTTTCCACTGATCATCCCGGTCTATATCCACGACTTTATCTTCGACTATTTTATTATTAAAAAACAATACATCCCTTATTTACTGAGTACAACATTCCTGGTAATGTTTTTTGGATACATCATTAGTGAATTTCAGCATTACCTGGAGCCGGTCGGAAGTTCCGAAACTTATGGTGCTTTGTTGTTTATGATGATACTTTACACCGGAGCTCGTTATTTTAGAATTGGAACCCAGCAACGGATGCGGTTAAAAGAAGAGGAAGAAAAAAGGATTAAGGCCGAAATGGAGTTGAAAGAGCTGGAAGCCAAACAATCCCAGGCTGAACTAAATCTACTGAAGTCCCAGGTTAATCCACATTTTCTGTTCAATTCATTAAACAGCATTTATTCATTAATTCTAAGTAATTCAGACATTTCAGCCAATGCTGTGATGAAACTTTCCGATTTAATGAGATACCTGTTAGAGAGTTCAAAAAAAAGAAAAGTTCTGGTAAAACATGAGTTTGAATTTTTACAGAATTACATGGACCTAGAGATAATCCGGCTTGGGAAAAAGGCGCAGGTAAGCAGCAACTTTAAAGGTGACTTTAGCGGAAAGATCATTGCCCCCCTCCTATTGATAGCTTTTATTGAAAACTGTTTTAAACATGGGATCAGTGTAAATTCGAAGGAAAACAAAATTGATATTTCGGTAGAATTGAATGGAAATACTGTATTGCTTCATACCCGGAATAATGTTGCACCGCAAAGGATTAACCCTTCAACAAAAAAATCAGGTACAGGAATTGAAAATGTAAAAAAACGTTTGGAATTATTATACCCGGGAAAACATCAATTGGAGATTAAGACTGATGAAAAGGAGTTTGTTGTAAATTTATCAATTGAGATTTAAAAAAGGTTAAAAGATAAAAGTTAAAAGTTATTTGTTAATTGATGAAAAACCTTTGCCTCCCTATTGATAATAGAGTCCTGCCCCCGGTCCAAGTGGAATATTAAGTAAAATCCATACAACAAGCAAAACTGACCATGAAATAAAAAAGACTAAAGAAAAAGGTAGCATTGTTGACATTAATGTTCCAATACCGGCACTCTTGTCGTATTTTTCATAATATACTATTATCAGGGCAAAGAAACTCATCATAGGCGAAATCATATTTGTTACACTGTCGCCAATCCTGTAAACAACCTGTGATAACTCAGGTGAATAGCCAAGCAACATAAACATCGGGATAAAGACAGGCCCTAGTATAGCCCACTTTGCTGAAGCAGACCCCATAAACATATTAAGAAAACCCGATAAAATAATAAACAGTATTACAAGAGGGATAAGGCCCATGTCCATACTATGCAGGCCCTCTGCCCCTTTTATTGCTATTATAAGGCCCAGGTTACTCCATTTGAAGAATGCAACAAACTGGGCGGCAAAAAAGACCAATACAAGGAATGGCACTAAGGTTTTAAAATTGTCAACCATTCCCTTAACAACATCAGCATCATTTTTAAACTTACCGGTTATTGCTCCGTAAACGATACCCAGAATGGCAGCAACAATAAAAAGCACCCCGATAAATCCTTTTAGAACCGGTGATGTTAACAGTGAGTTATCAGGCCCTCTGAGAATACCATTATCCGGTATCACTCCCGCTGCAATAATAATTACAACAATTAATGTAATAATAGTTACCCATTTAAGCCCTTTCTTTTCGCGGGTGTTAAGTTTTTCAAGACTTTCTTGCGGAACATGTCCTGAATATTGACCAAGTTTAGGTTCAACAAACCGGTGTGTTACCCATGTTCCGGCAATTGA
>JAIOTR010000546.1 GCA_021106665.1 Bacteroidales bacterium | reverse complement strand
AAGGCTATATAAGACTGCCCGATAAAAGGAATAACCCGAATAATCCATTTATAAACCGCAAAAAACCTGCAAAAATTCAAATTGATCAAACAAAAATCAAAGCAGGGCTGGCACAGATAAAACCCATTGAGATTAAACAGGTGAGGAACACACCCCATGAAAAACTCTTTAACTCTCTTATTGAATATCATCATTATCTAGGGTTTTGCCACCCGGTTGGAGAGCAGTTAAAGTATATGGTATTTGCAAACAAGAGACCCATTGCATGTTTTTCATGGTCTTCAGCTCCCCGTCATATTGGTGCCAGGGACAGATATATTGGATGGACAAAAAAAGACCGGGATAAGAATCTTTCATTAATGGCATATAACAGCAGATTTTTAATTTTACCCTGGGTTCAAGTTGATCATCTGGCATCACATCTGCTTGGTATCATGGCAAGAAATATCTCAAAAGATTGGGAAGCTATTTATAATCACCCCATATTTTTTCTTGAAACATTTGTAGATACGCAGCGTTTTGCCGGAACCTGCTATAAAGCTGCCAACTGGCAATATCTTGGTGATACCACAGGCAGAGGTAAAAATGATCACACCAAGAAACCCAATCGCTCCATCAAGGCTGTGTGGGGATATCCTTTATCCAAAAACTTCCGTTCATATATGAGAGCATGAAAAAGCCTGAACATATTAAATTAAAAATCGAAGAGATTGAAGCCCTGTTAGAAAGAGTTGAAAAAGGTCACAGCCAGGACGGAGATTATGAGATCATCAAATCCATGGCTGATACTATTATCTTCTTGAATCAGGCTGTAAACAGTAAAAATATCTCCATTAAACGGCTGTTAAAAATGTTGTTTGGCATAAAAACAGAGAAGAAAAACAAAATATTTAAAAACAGTGATTCTGATGACAAGGATGATCCACCGGATAATCAGTCAGGCACAGGTAAACCCCCAAACAAAAAGCCTGATAACCTGAAGGTCACACGAAAAAAACCAAAGGGTCACGGCAAAAATGGCGCAGATAAATATACTGGTGCAAATAGAGAGTTCATAAATCATCAGGAATTGAAACATGGAGACTCCTGCCCCTTATGCCTTAAAGGAAAATGCTATAATTTAAGATTACCCGGGGTTGTTATAAAAATAAGTGCCACAGCTCCATTACATGCTACCATTTACGATGTTGAAAAGCTGCGCTGCAATTTATGTGGTAAGGTTTTTACTGCCAAAGCTCCCGATAATATCAAAGGTAAACATTATGATGAAAAAGCCAAAGCAATGATTGCTCTTTTAAAATATGGCTGCGGTTTGCCATGGTACCGTATGGAGAAACTTCAACACAGCCTTGGCATCCCTCTTCCTGCTTCTACTCAGTGGGACCAGGTAGAAGCAGCAGCAAATCTTATCCATCCTGTATTTAATGAGCTTAAACAACAGGCTGCTCAGGGTGATATTTTTCACAATGATGATACCACCATGAAAGTCCTGGAATTAATGAAGGAAAATAATCTGGCTTCTGCCCTTCAGGGTAAAGGCACATGTGAAACAAAAAGCAGGAAAGAGAGAACTGGGATATTTACAACAGGAATCTTATCAATCCTTGATGACAAGAAAATAGCCTTGTTCTATACCGGGCGGAACCATGCTGGTGAAAATATTGACTCCCTGTATAAAATAAGGGATACAAAAAAAGTTCCTCCTGTTCAGATGTGTGATGCTCTCTCAAGAAATACATCCTCTGAGTTTGAAACGATAATGGCTAATTGCCTGACACACGCACGCCGTGGTTTTGTAGATGTGGCAGAAAATTTTCCTGATGAATGCCGATATGTAATTGAAACCCTGGCACAAGTTTATAAAACAGATGGCATAACAAAAGAGCAGCAGATGAATCCGGATGAACGTCTGGAATTTCATCAGCTTCACAGCAAACCTTTAATGGAAGAACTGCACCTGTGGCTCAATAAACAAATCAATGACAAACTTGTTGAACCAAATTCAGGCTTGGGCCAGGCTGTCAAATATATGCTCAATCATTGGTCAAAACTTACCCGGTTTTTACATACACCAGGGGCACCCCTGGATAATAATATCTGTGAACAGGCATTAAAAAGGGCAATCCTTCACAGAAAAAATGCTATGTTTTATAAAACATTGCATGGTGCGTATATCGGGGATCTGTTCATGAGCCTCATACATACTTGCCATCTAATGAAGATCAATCCATTTAAATACCTGGTTGCCCTTCAGAAAAACACCCATGCATTATTTAAAAATCCTTCTCAATGGATGCCATGGAACTATGAAAAAGTTGTAGCCATGGAAAGCTGAACCGTTTTTATAATCACCTGATCAAAAAATATACCAAAAAAAAATGCATTTATGCAGGCTTACCGGAAGGACACGAAACATTGGAGAAAAAATTATAAATGGATACTTTGGAGGTGCCCATCAGATCATTACAGTTGGTTTAAATATCCAATCCCATTAACCCCTGAAAACATAACAGGTAAGAGTAAATTAACCACAATGCATGGGAGATTTCAGGGCATTACGCCACAAGTAGCAATAGAAATCATAAAAAATAATCTTTCACCAGAACACAAATCTTTCCTTTGGCTTACAAATGGAGAATTTGATGAAGAAATATTCAGCAATTTACCTTCTACAAAGAAATCTTCCGGCCAAAAACTAAGAAAAAAATACAATATAAAATCAGGAAATGCGCCAACCAATGATTCTTTTGAATACTGGGTCACTGGGAAAAGAACAGTAAACCCACATCATGCAATACTTCAGGCAAAATTTATCCAATATCTTGATAAAAAGAAAATAATGGCGGTCGAGAATCAGGAT
The DNA here is from genome assembly GCA_021106665.1 of Bacteroidales bacterium. Lineage (GTDB taxonomy): Bacteria > Bacteroidota > Bacteroidia > Bacteroidales > JAADJA01 > JAADJA01. The sequence continues at coordinate 10,693 of JAIOTR010000546.1, read as the reverse complement.
TATATTGATGTTCAGTATACGGTAGATGGCAATTTACATTTTACAGAAATAAAACCAACTGAAACGGTAGAAAGTAAATATGCTATTCGTGCAGCAATAGGGCAATTGATGGAATATCGATACACATCTGGCCAAGAAGCATTACTGGAAATTGTAATTGGTTCAAAACCCAAAAAACAAGAAGTAGATTTCGTTAAATCAATTGGAATTATAATTACTTTTTACGTCAAAAAAACTCGTTCGTTTGTAACTATTGCCCCATGAAACACATAATAATTGCATTCACCATACGCGAAGAGGCTCGTTTGTTTTTTTGCTGCAATCACGGGTGAGTACTGAGTTCGGAGTACGAGGGAAAAGGGTGCAAATCTACCTTTGACCCTTGAGAGGATTATCAACAATCCAAATCAAGCGGATGATACCGCTTATTTGGCAACGTTATGCTGATAAAAAATCAAGGATGAGAATATGAAAATGATAGGGAAACACTTTGTTTCAAAGCGAGTAATCACTTATGAAGTTTTTTCATTTTTATTCATAATATTAATTATTTGGCTTGATGAAATCCTGGATATTCCAAGTTTGTTTTTAGGAGCGAAGCCAACACCAATAAACTGGAAAGAAGCATTATTCGAAAGCGTCATCATCTGCATTTTCGGAATGGCAATAATCTATATGACCGTGAAGCTGTTTCGAAAAATGAAATACCTCGAGGGGATACTGCCAATATGTGCTTCTTGCAAAAAAATCAGAGATGACAAAGGTTCCTGGCATCAAATTGAAGGATATGTCCGTGACAGATCAGAAGCAGAATTCAGCCACGGGATTTGTCCTGAATGTGCAGAGAAATTGTATCCTGAATTTAATCCATATAAGAAAAAATGAATAAACAGCACAACAAACTAAATGCACCTGGAGAGCCGGTGATTTTACAAGGAACCTGCGGTTAGGAGCCCCGGTATAACCCTTATCAGCATAAACTTTTTTAATTTTTTCAGTATGCATACTATAAATTACAGCATAAGGAAGATACGTAGAATCATTATGAAAAGAAGGACTCAAATTAGTCGAGAGAATAAAGCCGTTATCAGTATCAACAGCAGTATGTTCCTTAAGCCCATAGTGAGGTTCATCATTTTTAATTGTCCAATCAGAATCAAGATCTCTGGAGAATTTTTTAGTCGAACCGTTCTTATCCAGTTTGCCTTCAGGTGTTTCAGAATTTTTTTTGAATTCATCAATCTGTTTATTAGAGACAGGTCTACTTGCAGACTTAACCAACCTTGCATCAACAGCAACTCCTTCGTTTATAGAGAGCCCCTGCTCATGAAATTGATAAAGCAGTTCACCGTTAATCTTCATCATTGCTTCTTTGGAAAGGCGTTTTCTAAACCTGGAAAAAGTAGAATGATCAGGAGAGGGATAGTCCATGGGTAGTTTTAAAAATGACTTAAAAGAAATCCTGTCATTGATCTGGCTTTCAAGCTCAGGATCGGATTTAATTTGAAACCATTTTTGCAAAAGAAAACATTTGAACAAAAATAAGGGAGAGTATGCTCTCTCCCCTTTTTTAGACTTACCAACCTCATAGAATTTAATAAGAAGACGTTCTACAGGCTCGCAATCAATACTGTTGTCAATTTTACGAAGAAATAAGGATCGATTATTATCAGCATTTTTTTCAATAGCAATGTCAGCAAAGGAAAAGTAATTTTGGATATTTTTATAAGCCATGGTGCCTCCTGAGAGTTGATTTTATATAGACATAATAGCAGAAATATCAAATAAATTCAATATGATATAGCGAGTTTAATTATAAAAAATGACAAGAATTAATCAAAAAGTTAAGGCTTTTGATAAGTTTACACCAGAGGATGGAGTACTCATGCAAAGGTCTCAAAAAATCAATGAAAACCTGATAAAATTTTTGAAACGGTGGAAATATAATTTCTTTTATGATACTAAGGAGTTATTAGAATTGCCGCGGGGGAGTTTGTACCAAATGTTTAAAGGAGCCCATTACTATTCATCAAAGGCCCTTAATGGATATAAAGCCTACATATGACGCATTGAAGCAAAGGGTAAAGAGCATAGAGAATGAGGTTATTGACCTCAAGAAGACTTTACAGGAGCTTTATCGGTCACATGATTATCTGGAAAAACTGATCAGGTATGCCAATGCGCCTATTATAGTCTGGGATCCCAAGATCAGGATTGCACGATTTAACCCTGCATTCCAACACCTGACAGGCCTTACTCCCGATGAAGTCGTTGGCAAAAAACTTAGTTTGCTCTTTCCCGAGTCAAGTCAAAATGAATCATTAAAAAAGATTTCAACAAGCTTAAATGGTGAATACTGGAAATCCGTAGAAATCCCGATCCTATGCAAAAATGGAGACATTCGGATAACGCTATGGAACTCGGCTAATATCTGCGATGACGACGGGACTACGGTTTTAGCCACTATTGCTCAAGGACAGGATATCACTGAGCGCAAACAATCAGAAGAAGCACTGCGGGATAGTGAAGACCGATTTCAAAAATTGCTTAACTCAGTTAACGATGTCGTTTGGGCTGCTGATCTTAATGGAAAAATGCTTTATATCAACACCGCAGCAGAGGCTGTCTTTGGAAAGCCCTCTTCTGAATTTTTAAAAAACCCGAAAACCTGGATTACAGCTGTTCATCCCGAAGACCGGGATGAAACATTCGTGCAAAGCAATTTGTTACTTGATAAAGGAAGAGTTGAAAATAAATATCGAATTATTACAAAAAACGGCCGGATTAAATGGCTTATTGATAAAAGAAGTGTTGTTTATGACAAGACAGGTAATCCTGTCCAGATAGGGGGAATTGCTACAGATATTACAAAGCAGAAAATAATTACTAAAGAAAATATCAGAATTAACAGGGCCTTGAAACTGCTCAGCGAATCTAACAGGATTATTGTACATGGTAATGATGAATCCCAATTTTTCCATGACATCTGCAAAAATATTGTTGGAATAGGAGGGTACCTGCTTGCATGGATTGGTTTTGCAAAACAGGATAGGAAAAAAAAGGCATATCCGGTTGCGCAATATGGTTTTGAGGATGGGCTTCTTGACATGCTGAATATTTCCTGGGCTGACACTAAACAAGGTTGTGATCCGGCAGGTACTGCCATTCGTGAAAATAAACCTGTGATTTGCCAAAATATCCTGACTGACCCTGATTTTCCAATCTGGAGAGATGAAGCGGTGAGTCGTGGTTGTGCCTCTGCCATTGCGCTTCCGATTATTTTAAATGGTCATGCCCGGGGATCTTTGAATATCTATGCATTTGAAGAGAATGGTTTTGGGTCTGATGAAACAGAACTGCTGGAAAAAATTGCCAGATGTTAAATACTTTAAGGAAAAAATCAATACACCATTCGGAAACAAATCTCCACCAAGGGAAATATTTTGATTTAACTTTTGATCCTTTCAAAAAAGATGAAGAAACTGATAAAATAATTATTTTTATAAGGGATGTTACTGAAAAAAAATTACTCCGGGCCGAAGCAATACGTGCAGGTCACCTTGCATCACTGGGAGAACTTGCAGCCGGTGCAAACAACAAAGCGAAAACAATAGATCAAATAACCCTATTTGATGACGACGATCATTTGAAATAGGAGGTCCATCTAATGACTGAAAAACCAACCTATGAAGAATTAGCAAAAAGGATTCCGGAATTAGAGCAAGCAGAGTTCGAACGTAAGAAGGCGGAAGAAGCTCTGAACACAGCACAGCAATATACTCGTGGACTTATTGAAGCTAACCTTGATGCCTTGGTAACAATTTCGGCCAAAGGTAAAATTACCGATGTTAATAAAGCCTCTGAGCTAATTACAGGGCTGTCCCGCAAAGAAATCATCGGGACAGATTTTTCAAATTATTTTACTGTTCCTAATGCAGCTCGCAAGGGGTATGAACAAGTCTTCCGGGATGGTTATGTCAAAGACTATCCGCTTGAGATCAAACACTGTGATGGAAGAGTTATCCCAGTCCATTATAATGCTTCTGTGTATAAAGATTCACAAGGGAATGTGGTCGGAGTATTTGCCGCTGCAAGAGATATCACCGAACTCAAAAAGGCTGAGGAGACGAAGAGTGCGAGAGATTTTCTTAAAAAATTAACCAATTCTATGTGGGAAGCGGTTTTTTCAATAAAAATGCCGGAGGGAGTGATTGAATGGGGTAATGATTCTTTTAGACTTCTTGACTACGAACCCAGTGAATATCTTGGTAAAAGCACATCTTTTCTTTATACAAACACTGATGCTTTTTTGGCCTTTGACTATAAACTAAAAGAGGCCATTGCAGCGGGAAAGGATGTATTACACACCGAACAATTATTAAAAAGAAAAAACGGTGAAATTTTTCCAGCAGAAATTACTGTTACTTTTTATAGAGAAAATGATCTGGTCATTAGTATCACCAACATAATTAGAGACATTACCGAGCGCAAGCATGCAGAGGATGAATTGCATAGGAGGGAAGCCACTATCCAAACCGTGTTCGATGCAGCACCGGTTGGTATTTGTATCATGAAAAACCGTGTGTATCAGCGCGTAAACAGAGGCTGGTGCGAGTGTTTTGGTTATAGGGAGGAAAATCTTATTGGCAGCACAACCGAATCCCTTTACGAAAGTCCTGAGGAATATGAACGTGTAGGAAGCAAATTATTAAAGGATCTCCCTAGGAAAGGACAAACATTTGCTCAAACCAGACTAAAACGCAGTGACGGCGAATTCCGCCAAGTTAATCTGATAGCCAAACCGTTGAACACTTATGATTTAGAGGATGACACTGTTGTAGTTGTAGTTCACGATATCACTGATTTCAAGAATGCTGAGAAAGAGTTGCTTGAATCTGAAGAAAAATTCCGTAGTTTTTCAGAACAGTCACTTGTTGGGATTTACCTCATACAAAACTGGAATTTCGTTTATGTAAATCCGAAATTTGCTGATATTTTTGGTTATACCGTTGAAGAGTGTCTAAACAACATGCATTTTCAGGTGCTCGTCCATCCAGACGACTTGGTATTAGTTAAAGAACAGGTTCGAAGGCGGGTGGCTGAAGAAATTTCATCTATCCGATATGGATTCAGAGGTATAAAGAAAAACGGTGAAATGATCCATGTTGAGATTTACGGATCTTCCATCTTTTATAGGGGAAGCACTTCGGTAACAGGAACCATACTGGATGTCACCAAACAGCGGCTGGCCGAGGGAGCGTTGCGGAAAAATGAAGAGCAACTACGAACCATCATTGAACATAGCAACGAACTGTTTTACATCCATGATACAAAGCACGTTTTAACGTATATAAGTATAAATGTAGAGGCTATCCTTGGATATACACCTGAAGAAATGAAAAGAAAATGGACAGGCTTTGCCACCGATAATCCCAATAACCTGAAGGGGATTGGACTTAAGGAGACTGCAATCAAAACAGGCAAAAGACAAAAACCATACTTGCTTGAATTGGAAAAAAAGGATGGTACGTTTGTATTGTTTGAATTTGATGAGTCTCCGGTCAAGGATGTTACTGGTAAAGTCGTGGCAATATCCGGTGCTGCAAGAGATGTGACCCTAAAAAAACAAACCGAAAACAAATTAATCAAATCAGAGCAGCGTTTCCGTGATCTGTTCAACGGCATCACCGACATCATTTACACTCAAGATCTTAAAGGTTGCTTCACTTCCGTTAACCCTGCCCTCTGTAAAGCATTTGGCTATGAAGAGGATGAACTGATAGGAAGGTGTTCAGCGGAATTTATGAAACCCGAAATCGCGCCTAATTTTATAAAAGAATATCTGGAACCACTTAAGAAATTTAGATACCATGAAGGCACAACAATCTATTTCAAAAAAAATAAAAAAAAGCTTTACGTTGAATACAAGAGTGTATTAATCCAGCCAGAAAACGGTGAACCTTTCATCAGTGGTACCGGCCGGGACGTAACCGAAAGAATTCTATCCGAAAGAAAAGTTGCGAAACTTCTGAAACAAGTAACCCAATCTCAAAAAATGGAGACCATCGGTACACTTGCAGGCGGGATAGCCCATGATTTTAACAATATTCTTTTTCCCATTTTGGGTTATACGGAGATGCTATTAGCCGATGTTCCTGAGGACAGTCCATTTAAAAAAAGCTTGCATAAAATTTACACTGGTGCCTTGCGAGCAAAAAATTTAGTAAAGCAGATCCTTACATTTTCACGTCAAGAGAGCGTTGAATTAAAACTAATGAAGATGCAGCCTATTATCAAGGAAGCGTTGAAACTTATTAGATCTACAATCCCCACAACTATTGATATCAAACAGGATATCAAAACTGACTGTGGTATAATCAAAGCCGATCCAACACAAATTCATCAGATTATACTGAATCTGACAACAAATGCTTATCATGCCATGGAGGATAATGGCGGAGGAATGAGAATAGGCCTCAAAGAAGTCGAATTAGGTGAAGATGATATAATAACTCATGATATGGCACCCGGTGCATATGCTTGTCTTACTATAGCAGATACGGGCACAGGCATAGATAAATATGTGATAGACAAAATCTTTGATCCGTTTTTTACGACCAAGGAACAAGGTAAGGGAACAGGGATGGGGCTTTCAGTTATTCACGGCATTGTAAAAACCATGAAAGGGACTATCAAAGTATATAGCGAGTCAGGTAAAGGAACTAAATTTTATGTTTACCTGCCAATTATAAAAAATGCTTCTGAAAAACAAACTTCTCTAACAAAAACACCCTATCAAGGAGGCACTGAGCGAATTCTGCTGGTTGATGATGATGAAGAGGTTCTTACAATGGAAAAAAAGATGCTTGAACATTTGGAATATCAAGTTACTTCACATACCAGCAGCATTGAAGCCCTTGAAGCTTTTCGTGCCAGTCCCGATAGATTTGATCTGGTTATCACCGATATGGCAATGCCAAATATGTCTGGAGATAAATTATCGGCTGAGTTGATTAAAATACGCCCCGACATTCCGATATTGATCTGTACCGGGTTCAGTGAAAACATGTCTAAAGAGAAGGCGGAATTTCTTGGTATTAAGGGTTTTCTAATGAAACCGATCATAATGAAGGATCTTGCTAAAAAAATTCGTGAAGTGCTGGAAGCAAACAATAAATAATATCTGAAAAATATCTGAATATTTAAAAAACGGGGCTTGAAGTCCAATGGAACGAAAACGTGCAATAGGTGATCCTACCCCAAAAAACTGGAGACCGAGTTAAGCCAATATTTTTCAAGTACAATTCTGACTTAATCGAACTTCATTCCGAAAAAGTCTTGACTATTTCGGAGTTTGTGCCAAAATAGACGTTATGAAACGCTACCTGACAAAATATATTCAAGAAGACTTAGTAACAAAGATAATTCTCCTAACCGGTCCACGACAAACCGGAAAAACGACGCTGTCTAAAATGTTGAAAAGTGATTATGATTATTTTAACTTTGATAATCTTGAAGACAGATTGAGTTTGCAGAAAAAATCCTGGGATCGATCAAAAGATCTTGTTATTTTTGATGAACTTCATAAGTTAAAAAACTGGAAGTCATGGTTAAAAGGAGTTTATGACACTGAAGGAATTCCCCCTTCCCTCCTTGTCACGGGAAGCGCTAAACTGGATACCTATAGAAAAGTTGGCGACTCCCTGGCAGGAAGATTCTTCCAATTCAGAATGCATCCATTGGATTTAAAAGAAATTAAAACGTTTATAAATCCTGAGAATCTTGAAGCAGAATTGGATAAACTATTGGAAATTGGCGGATTTCCCGAACCATTTCTTAACGGAACGAATCGATTCTATAATCGTTGGAAAAAATCACATCTTGATATTATTTTAAAGCAAGACCTTATTGATCTTGAGAATGTCCAACAAATCATCCAGATTGAAACACTTATCCAGTTATTAAAAAACAGGGTGGGAAGTCCGGTATCTTATAGTTCTCTGGCACGGGATCTTCAATGCTCGGATAAAACGGTTAAGAGGTGGCTTACAATACTTGAAAATATGTATGTAATTTTTAAAGTACCACCTTTTCATAAAAACATTGCCAGGGCAATTCAAAAAGCACCAAAGTTCTATTTTTATGATACCGGTCAGGTTATAGGAGATCCAGGCATAAAATTAGAAAATATTATTGCTTGCGCCATCCAAAAAGAAATTCATTTTCGGAAAGATTGTTATGGAGAAGAAAAAAAAACTTACTATCTAAAAAACAAAGATGGAAAGGAAATAGATTTTTGCATTACAGCAAACGACAGTCCTTCACTAATGGTGGAAGTGAAATGGAAAGATGAGGCATTGAGTTCTAATTTTAAAATTTTTAAAAAATTTTTCCCACAGATCAAAATGATTCAAGTTACAAAAGAATTGAGAAAAGAAAAGACTTTCCCAAATGGTGTTGAAATAAGAACTGCTCACAAATGGCTCGCTGATTTATGTCTGCCGTAATTTAATTTTAAATCCAACAAACCACTACACTGGACAAGCCAGTGAGTTAAACATTCGTCATGGATAATTTAAAAAATGAATCTTGATCTAAAAGATAAAATCGCTCTTGTAACTGGTGCTAGCGCAGGTTTAGGAAAAGCGATTACGTTCAGCCTTGCAAGAGAAGGTGCTAAGGTTGCTATTTCTGGGCGACGGAAAGAAGCCCTTGATGCAACAGCAATGGAGATTAGAAACGAAACCGGAGCAAAAGTATTAACGTTTGTCGGAGATATGACACAAAAAGAAAATGTAACTGTATTTGTTAATCAAGTTGTTGATAATTGGAATACTATCCATATTCTTGTGAACAATGTTGGTCAAGCGACACGCGGTCAACTTGCTTCATTATGCCAGCGTGATTGGCAACAAGCATTTGAAGTTAATTTACTAAGTGCAGTCTATTGCACTAAGCAGGTGACTCCTTTAATGAAAAAACAAAACTGGGGAAGAATCATAAATATTTCAGCTCTTTCAGGTACAGAACCCGGTGAAGAATTAATTGTTTCAAATGTTGTAAAATCCGGAGTTATTAGTTTTTCAAAAACACTTTCACGAGAGTTAGCTTCGTACAATATTTTAGTCAATTGTGTATCTCCCGGATTAATCAACTCTCCTCAAAATGACAGTTACTTCTCTAAGCAAGAAAGGGAAATAGTTCAAAAAACAATTCCGCTTCAAAGGTTTGGGGAACCAAAAGAATTTGCAGATACTGTAGTTTTTTTATGCTCGGAACGAGCAAGTTATGTTACCGGAATAAATTTGATTGTCGATGGAGGGACCAGTCATAGTGTTTGATTTAAAACCTTCTTCATTGGAATATGACCAACCAATGCACAGATCGATTTCACCCGCCGCTCCTTCGTCACTCTGGGTGAAACGGCTGATGATAGCGTTATGCATCAAGGATGTCGATGAAAATCATAAAACGTACAGCAACAGAAAATGACAAGGAATTTTTATACTCCTTAAATAAAATTGTTTATCAGGACCTTGTTAAAAAAACGATTGGGCAATGGAACGATAGCTTTCAAAGAGATTACTTTGATCAAAAATGGGAAAAATCCGGGTACAAGGTAATCGAAAAGAATCATAAAATGATAGGTACAATTTGGGTTGAATATGAACCATCTCAAAATACTTTAAAAGAAATACAATTATTACCTGAATTCCAGAAACAAGGAATAGGTACAAATCTTTTATTGGCAGAAATCGAATTAGCTAAGAAAGTAAAAATTCCACTTCTATTAAGGTTGCTAAAGGGCAATCAATCTCAATCTTTGTACGAAAGGCTTGGTTTTCAAACTTATGATGAACAAGAAAAATATCTTTACATGAAATTCGATGTATAACCTTAAAGGATTGGCACGACCTGAAAGAAAAAAGGGGTCAAGTATAGCTTTGACCCTTGAGAGGATTATCAACAATCCAAATCAAGCGGATGATACCGCTTATTTGGCAACGTTCATCAACAGGTTTAAAAAAGGAGTATCATTTTTACTTGACGCTTTGCTACTGATTTATTAGGGTTTGAAACTTTAGCATTTCTATTGACAATATTTTTCAGAGAACTTACAGAAAGAGATTTCTGAGAGCTCGTATCGAGGCATTATCCTTATGGCAATTTTTGGTAAGAATGGATTTATTCGGAAACAAGAGGTTGTGTTAGCCAAGAAGCTTCTTATCTGGAAATATAATCAATCCGGTACAGCGTTACCCGATGACAAGGTATTATCCGCCCATGCACACAAAATTGTTGATGACGCTCATGTTATTGCAAAAAAAAGCGGGAGTAATGTGCTGGAAATAATGAAAGACGCAGTAAAGGATATGAAAAATATAAAAAGATAGAATCTATCTTAAAAACATCAATCAAGATTAAACATAAATAGTAAATATCAGGTTACTATTAAAAAAGCCCGTTTTGGTGAGATTGTCCAAGGTATGCATCGTGGAGACAAATACGCCTTTGACAAAGAGTCGTATTCACGATTTTATCCTTTAGGCAAAGAAACTGGGATGCTACTAGTATCCCGTCCCAAAAATTCTGACTATTAAACTGGCAATTTATCTTCCATAAAAACAACTTGATTTGAGCCTATTTTTATGATAGTGTTACTTGTAATTCCTTAAATGGCAAGGAATTATTT
>JAIOTR010000532.1 GCA_021106665.1 Bacteroidales bacterium | reverse complement strand
CAAAACCCACGCCGTTGATTGATCTGAAATAATTTGTAAATTGGCATCCTGCTAACTTCCAAAACATATTATACCAAATTGTTTTTCAAAATGAACTAAAAGGCATTGTTACGAAATAATGCCTAAAGATCAGGTTTACTTTTTCTTTTGAGGTTCTTTATCTTTTTTCATCTGCATCAATTTCTCAATCAAATCAGGAACTTTTTCAAATATCGATTGCAGTCCTTTTGAACGGGAAACACTGACCATTGAAATTTCGTCGCCTTTTGTCACCAGAAAACCAATTGGTTCTAAGCCAATCCCTGCTCCTGCCCCTCCTCCTTTGCCACCACTTTTTTTATCGCTTTCACCGCCTCCACCGCCGCTTCCAAATCCCATTCCTATTTTAATAACAGGAACACATTCGAATTCACCTAATTTAAATGACTCTCCGATAACTGTTTCTGTTTTGGCTACCGTTTGTAATTGGTCAATTACCTTGTTAAGCATCTCTTCTAATTTTAATTCCATTGTTGTGTATTTTTTTGGTTAAAGTATTTTTTTATGATGAAGAAAAGTTTGTATTGTAACTACTAACATGTGAAAAATATTATTCTCAATACGGATAATTATTTCAACATTTCCGTTATAATTTACACTAAGATTGATATTATTTCGATGTAATCCGGCAAATATAGGAATTAAGTAAGCATTGGTTATTACATCATCGGTATCAATATTAAGATATAATGTTTTTAACCTGGATGATTTAACTATTTTCCTGAAGATTTTTGTCATCAACAAAATAATTTTTCTGCCAGGTATTTTCCTTTTTTTCTTTAACTTTTTCCGTTTAAAAATTGCATCTGTTTCTTCTTCTTTTTGCTTAAACAAATAGAAATTAATTTTAATAAAAACAACCCATATTTGAAAATAAAAAATCTGTTCTTCATCCGGTATCAAGCTAAGATTAAAAATACCCGGCAAACCTGCCATATATTTTTTTTTATTGGTATTAATATACAGAAATATTGGTGCAAACAATAACCAACATAACAATATCAATAAAATACCGATGACAATAGCCCATAACATTCGACCGGCAAGTTACTATTTTTTTAGATTTAATCCTTTCATAGGGGCTAATTCTTACTGTATGCGTAAGGCAAAACCAATAAGACCAATAGACATTTTATGGAAAAAACACTCGTATCAGGAATAGATTGTAATGACAAGCCTTCTCCTTCCACCATGATTTCGAAATTCGCATAAATATACTCCCTGCCAGGTTCCAAGACTAAGCCTGTGATTAGAAATTGGAATAGTTACAGACTGTCCGACCAGGGAAGATTTAATGTGGGCCGGCATATCATCAAGGCCTTCAAAAGTATGAATATAGTCCCTTGCGCCTTCCGGTACAAGTTTATTAAAGACCGTTTCAAAATCAATCCTGACAGTTGGATCAGCATTCTCGTTGATGGTTAATCCGGCAGAAGTATGCTGGATAAATAAATTCAAAATCCCTTTCTCAGGTAATGAGGGAAACTGATCCTCTATTATATGGGTAATTAAATGAAACCCACGATTGAATCGTGGTAGCGATATTTCTTTTTGTTCAATCATAAATAATAGAAGTAAGAATTACACCCGCAAATTTAATGCAACGTATTGAAGATAAAAACCCGAAAATAAATTACTTATCCATTTCTTTTATAGAAACTATTTTGATTTTTTAACCGGTTTTTTAATACCGGCAACCTCTTCCAGCATATCAGTTGTTAGCGATTTCGGCCTTTCCAGTGGATAACCCAGTGCCCTATCCCAGATAATATTAGCAGCTATACCAATGGCACGACCAACACCAAACAATACCGTATAAAAATCATATTCACGAACACCATAGTGCCATTGAATCACTCCCGACTGAGCATCTACATTAGGCCAGGGATTTTTTGCTTTTCCTTGTTTCTGAAGTATTGGAGGTACAACCTTATAAAGAATGTCAACATATTTGAATATCGGATCATCCTTTAAATGTTTCAAACTAAATTCCCTTTGCAATGTATATCTTGGATCTGTTTTTCTAAGAACTGCATGGCCAAAACCGGGTATTACCTGGCCACCATTTAAAGTTTCCCATACATATTGTTTTATTTCATCTTCGGATGGGATAACTTCCTCGCCGCCCATTCTTTCAACCAGTTCGTGCAACCACTGCAATACACCTTGAGCTGCCAATCCATGAAGTGGGCCTGCTAAACCATTGATCATGGCAGATATGGATAAATAAATATCTGATAAAGAGCTGGCAACCAGATGACCTGTGTGTGCGCTCACATTACCACTCTCATGATCACTATGAATAATAAAATGCAAACGGGATACATCATCATATGGTTTGTCCTTACCCATCATGAATGCAAAATTTCCACCAAAGTCCAAATTTGGATTTGATTGGATACGATTTCCATCACGGTATAATTTGGCATAAATATAGGTAGCTATTTCAGGAAGTTTTGCAAGCAGGTTTAAGGAATCTTCGTACATGGGATCCCAATAATCTTTTTTATTAAGTCCGGCATAATATTTTTTAGTGAAAAACGATTCCCTGTGCATGGATAATACAGCTGTTGAAAATATGGTCATCGGATGACTACAACAGGGGAATGCATCAATGACCTCATAAATGTACCTGGGTATGATTCTTCTTTTACTGAACTCATCCACCACATCAGCCACCTCTTTGCCGGTTGGGATATCACCCGTTAAAAGCAGATAGAACAAACCTTCCACATAGGGCATTTCAGCACCTTTTGGTTTGGGAAGAAGTTCAAATACTTCTTTCAATGTATATCCCCTATACCTGATACCTTCGTTTGGATCAAGGTAAGAGATATCAGTAACCATGCTTTTCACCCCGCGCATTCCGCCAATGGCCTGAGCAATTGTTACCTTATCAATTACAGTATCTCCATATTCTTTTACAAGTCTTGCAGTTCTGGGTCTGAATTCTTCTATTTTTTCAAATAATTTTTCTTTCAAAGTAGTCATAGCATTTTTTTTTATTTTTTAACTACATGTTATCAATTATTGCACTTCCAAATTCGGAGCATTTCAATAAAGTTGCTCCTTCCATCAGGCGATGGAAATCGTAAGTAACCTTTTTCTGGTTGACAGATTTTACCAAACCATTCCAAATCAGGTCATGGGCTTCAATCCATCCAATATATTTCAACATCATAGCACCGGAAAGAATAACTGAACCCGGGTTTACCTTATCAAGGCCGGCATATTTAGGAGCAGTGCCATGTGTTGCTTCAAAGATGGCATGACCTGTAGTATAATTGATATTTGCTCCGGGTGCTATTCCAATGCCTCCAACTTGAGCAGCTAGTGCATCCGAAAGATAATCTCCATTTAAATTCATGGTTGCAATCACATCAAACTCTTTTGCTCTTGTGAGAACTTGTTGAAGTGTAATATCGGCAATAGCATCTCTGATCATTAATTTTTCTTTCCATTTGCCGTTACCATGTGTTGATCCCAACTTTAAAGCATCTTCAACTTCAGCGCAAACCTCTTGTTTTTGGGCATCTGTCATCATAGTATAACCTGGCTCAACAAGCTTAGCATTCTCCTCTACACTTAAATCAGGATTGTTATCTTTATTTCCAATGATCCAGCTTTCGCGTTCGGTCACAACCTTATCCCTGTATTCCTTTTTTGCAATTTCATAACCCCAACTTTTAAAGGCTCCCTCTGTAAACTTCATAATATTGCCTTTATGCACGAGTGTTAATGATTTCCTTTCTTCTGAAATGGCATATTCAATAGCTGCTTTTACAAGTCTGTAACTACCTTCCTTAGATATTGGTTTTACTCCAATTCCGGATGTTTCAGGAAAACGGATATTCTTAATACCCATTTCATTTTGAATGAAGTTGATCACCTTGTGAACCTCATCCGATCCCTCCATCCATTCAATCCCGGCATAAATATCTTCAGTATTTTCCCTGAAAATAACCATATCAACATCACCAGGTTTTTTAACAGGAGAAGGCACTCCATCAACGTATTTTACAGGTCTGAGACAAACATATAAATCGAGTAATTGCCTCAAGGCAACGTTTAAGGATCGTATACCTCCACCGATGGGTGTGGTTAAAGGCCCTTTGATTCCAACCAAATATTCTTTGAAAGCCTCCACTGTTTCATCAGGAAGCCATTCTCCAAATTTATTAAACGAATTTTCACCGGCGTAAACTTCTTTCCATACAATACTGCGTTGTCCGCCATATGCTTTATCAACTGCGGCATCAAAAACTTTTTGCGATGCCTTCCAAATATCGGGGCCTGTCCCGTCACCTTCAATAAAAGGGATAACCGGATTGTTGGGTACAACCAGCGCTCCACTTTCCATTCTGATTTTTTCTCCTGTCATTATTTACTTTCCTAATTTTATATTAATAATTTAAATATCTATATATTTACAGATTGTAAAAATACAAAACTAAATTCGAAATTCTATAGCATCCTAAAAAAATATTGCTTTTTTAGAATCATTTTTAAATAAGCTCCTATTGTGATACATAAATTTGCTTTGATTTTTTGTAACACAGCTTAAAGAGGAGCGTCTTATATATTATTACATAATAATTTCAAACATTGAGTCCACTCCGAAAAGTCATTTTTGACAGAATATATGGTATAATGGAAATTTGGAATGCTGGAATAATGGGGAAGTCAATATTCCATTCTTCCAATATTCCAAAGCGATGGATTTTTTAGAGTAGGCTCAACACTAATGTTTGTATATTTGTAAAATCTATGGAACAATCACGTTTATACCGAAGCCATAAAAATTCTGTCATTGGAGGCGTTTGCGGAGGCCTTGGAGATTATTTGAATACAGATCCGCTTGTATTCAGGGTTTTATTCGCAGTGGCCTTTTTAGTAGGAGGCTCTGGTTTACTTGTTTATGTAATCTTATGGATTGTTATACCCCAGGAGGAAATACCTGTTATTAACGCTTCAAAAAATAATGATATGGAAAATGAAACTAAAACTGATGATATAAAAACTGATAGTATGGAAGAACAAAAAAAACCTCAAAAAAACGATGGCAACCTATGGGGCGGTTTAATCCTTATTACTTTGGGAGCCATCTTCTTAATTGACAGATTTGTGCCACGAATCGATTTTGGAGATCTATGGCCATTAATTCTTATCGTAGTAGGAGTTATTTTAATTTCAAAAAATTACCAAAAGCCAAAAAACTAATACAATGAAAAAAGGTAATATTTTCTGGGGCGTAGTATTGTTAACGCTTGGAGTTCTTATAGCATTAAGGAATTTTGATATTTTTTTCTTTAGCTGGGGTTCTATCTTCCGGCTTTGGCCGTTGATATTTGTTTTCTGGGGAATTGCCATTTTGCCGGTAAAATCTTTTATTAAACTGATTTTAACAGTAGCTACAATTGCCCTGGCAATTATTATATTAGCGAAAGATCCCGGACCGCGTTATCACTGGTTTCAATGGTGGCCCGATAGGTATTCATATGACTATGACAGGGATTATGACAAAGAATATGATCAAGACTACGAGGAATATTCATGGGAAGAACAGCATCTATCAGAATCCTATGATTCAAGTGCCTTTACTGCAAAAATGAACATTGATGCAGCAGCAGGAAAGTTCTATATTAAAAATACAACTTCAGAATTATTTGAATTTGACAGCGAGGGCGATGCCGGCCCATATGAAGTTAAAACCACGCAGGGAGAAAATATTGCGACAGTTGACATTAAACATAAAAAGCGTTACTTCAGGGGAGGTGATATAAACAATGATGTGTGGCTGGCATTAAATCCTGATCCTGTATGGAAACTTTATATTGATGTTGGAGCTGCTACACTGGAAATGGACTTAAGCCCTTTTAAAACTGAAAAAATAGATATTGACGGCGGAGCAGCAAAAATAGAATTAAAATTAGGAAATAGGGCCAGTCTGGCAAATGTCAGCATTGATGCGGGTGCTTCTTCTATTGAGATAAAGGTGCCCTTTGGATCGGCAGTGGAGCTGGAAACCAGTACTGTACTTTCTTCACGAAATATTAAAGGTTTTAATAAAATTAAAAGCGGACTTTATCAAACACCCAATTTCTCTGATTCTGTTAATCAGATTTTTATTGAAATTGATGCGGCTGTTTCAAGTGTGAAAGTAGAACGATACTAATTCGATTGTCCAAGTGACTCCTTTGGAAATTATTTTTGATTGCCGATTTAAGAATTTTTATTATCAGTAATTTCTACCGTTAACTTAAAATAGTTAACCGTAAACTGATTTTTACTGTTTGAAAACTCATAAAACCGAAATTCACGTAATTTTTTTTTCTTTCTTTGCTCTAACAAAAAATTAACTGGTTTTAAGATAAACGTTCTGGTATGAAATTTATAAAATATTCTCTCTCCATTTTATCCATTTTTTTTCTTGTATTTTTTTTACCTGAAATATCCAATGCTCAAAAAGGTGTTATCAGAGGATTTGTATATGAAAAAGAAACAGGTGAGCCGGTAATTTATACCAATGTTTACTTGTATAAAACTTCACATGGTGCCGCAACTGACATAAACGGATTTTTTTCAATTACCAAAATACCAATTGGAGACTATACTTTAATGGTAACATATTTGGGTTTCGACACCCTCAAAATGAATGTTACTGTAATGCAAGATCAAATTATTACTAAAAAGTTATACCTCGAAAAAGCATCCTATATGCTTGAACAGGTTCAGGTTACTGCTGACAGGGAGGAGGCAAGGACGGAGACAAGAACTTCTGTTATTAAAATTACCCCGAAGCAAATTAAAAAATTACCTACCATTGGTGGAAAGGCCGACCTTGCTCAATACCTGCAGGTTCTCCCCGGAGTTGTATTTACCGGTGACCAGGGCGGTCAACTTTATATCAGGGGAGGCTCTCCGGTTCAGAACATGGTGCTGCTTGATGGAATGATCGTTTATAACCCGTTTCATTCAATCGGTTTATTTTCTGTTTTTGATACCGAAATCCTCAGAAATGTTGAGGTCTATACCGGTGGATTTGGGGCCGAGTACGGTGGCAGAATATCTTCAGTAATGGATATCACAACAAGGGATGGAAATAAATCAAGGTTTTCAGGTAAAGTTGGTGTCAGTACTTTTGGTGCAGACGTGATGATTGAAGGGCCAATTAAAAAGCAAGATGAAAGTGGAGGAGGGAGTTCATCCTTTATTTTATCTGCAAAAAACTCATACCTCGAACAGAGCTCAAAAGTTTTTTATGAATATATTGATGAAAACGGGCTTCCATTTAATTACACCGATATTTATGGTAAAATATCAGTAGTGGGATCAAATGGTAGCAAGGTAAACTTTTTTGGATTTAGATTTGACGATAAGGTAAATAATTATAAAGCCCTTTCTGATTACCATTGGAAATCAGGTGGCATTGGTGCCAATTTTCTGGTAATACCGGGCAATTCCCCTGTTTTAATCGAAGGCCATTTTGCATATTCACAATATAAAATCGCACTTGAAGAAGAAACAACTCCCATGCGTACCAGCTCAATTAATGGCTCTAACCTTGGTTTTGATTTTACATATTTTTTTGGCAAGGATGAATTCAAATGGGGTGTAGAATTACTTAGTTTTACAACAATTTTTGATATTACCAATTCATTGGGGCTTGGAATTCAACACAAAAATAATTCTACTGATTTGGGGATTTATTTAAAATACAAAAAAACCATTGGCAAAGTTCTTTTGGAACCAAGTTTTAGGTTTCATTACTATTCCACAGCTGGTTTGTCATTAGAGCCTCGTTTAGCGTTTAAGTACAATGTCACTGATAACTTCAGGATAAAGTTTGCCGGAGGACTCTATTCCCAGGATTTGACCAGTGCGCATTCACGCAAAGATATTGTGAATCTTTTCAACGGTTTCATTTCAGGAGCATCGAATGTGCCTGATGATTTTGACGGAGAAGAAATTACCAGCAATCTTCAAAAAGGTGAACATGCTATTTTAGGCTTTGAGTATGACCTGGCACGGCATATTATAGTAAACATTGAAGGATATTACAAAAATTTCTCCCAGTTAACCAATATAAATCCCAATAAATTATTGGATGATGACAAGTACCCGGAAGAATCCCAAATACTTACGAAAGATTTTATTCATGAAAAAGGATACGCAACCGGAGCTGATTTTACACTTAAATTCGACAAAAACAGGTTTTATTTATGGGTTGTATATTCATTGGGTTATGTAATACGAAAATATGAAGATATTGATGGAACGGTAAAAGAATATTACCCCCATTACGACAGAAGGCATAATGTCAATTTTGTTGCCACCTATGTTCTGGGTGATAAATATAACTGGGAGATCAATGCACGATGGAATTACGGTTCAGGATTTCCTTTTACACTAACAAAAGGATACTACCCTTTGGTTACCTTTATGGACGGTATTTATACAGATTACACCACTGCGCCTGAAGATTTGGGAATTTTGTATGCTGATTTAAATACCGGACGATTACCCCCATATCACCGTTTAGACATTGGAGTAAACAAAACTTTTACACTTGGCAGATATACTAAATTAGAAGCCAATGTTAGTGTTACCAATGTTTACAATCGTGAAAATATTTTCTATGTCGACAGGGTTACAGGAGAGAGGGTTTACCAGCTTCCGATTATGCCCAGTGTAGGTTTGACGTTTTCTTTCTAGAAATACATTATCCTGATCATTTTATTTTCCTTTCCTGCGTAAAAAATTTAAGTGGTCGAAGGCAGAAAAAGTCCGATGCGATTTAACAAAACCTTCTTTAATGGCTTTCACATCTTCGACGGTGTAAAACGCATGAGGATTAAATTTATGTACCGTTTTGATATATTCCTTGATATCCTTACGGTTAATGATTGAAAAGAGCATTTTTACCCTTCCTTTCATCCCTTCAACTTCCATGGCCGAAACCGCAAAATTATCTTTTCGCAAACTTTTAATTAAATTTTCAACATCCAGTTTTGGGATAACACGAACGAGGACTGTTCCTATCGACATCTTTTCTTCCAAAAGAATACCAAAGTAATTTCCCATGGCAAAACCCAATCCATATGCCAGATAGCAAAATATATTGTTCAGGTTCTGCATGATCTGCCCAATGGCCAGCAACCAAATAATTACTTCAAAGAATCCAAGAATGGGTGCAAGGAATTTAAACCCCTTCGACACAAATATCAATCGCAGGGTTCCAATTGAAACATCCAGTATCCTGGCAAAAAAGATAAGAAGGGGAAGAATTACCCAGGTAAACCATTCACTATCTAATAATTCTACTTGCATTTTTTTAACTTTAATAAACTGTAAAATTAAATCAAACTTCAATCGAAAGTAATTGAATTCAATATTTATCCCAAATCCAGGTTTATATGAATTAGTTATTTTTGTGCATGTATGGATAATCCACGTTATGGAATAAATCCAGATAAATATCCGTTATCTAATAATTAAAAATTTCAGCATTGAATATTTATACAAGAAAAAAACGTTGGAAATGGATATTGTTTGCAATAGCAATAATGATCGTTTCATTTTCATTGTGGTATACCAATATTCTGGTTAGGGAGATCGCAAGGGATGAAAGAAACAATATCCGGATTTGGGCTGATGCCATTTATCAAAAGGCTGAACTTGTAAATTATACCGACAGATTTTTTAATCAAATAAGGGAGGAAGAGCGTAAACGGGTTGAATTAGTGGCTGATGCCTACAGAATTATTACCATTGTTGAAGAATCGGACGTTCTTAATTTTTTCCTGAAATTTATTACAGAAAATACAACTGTTCCCGTTATTCTTACCGACAGTAGAAATAAAATTAAAAATGCCATTAATACTGACTTTAATCCGGATACGGTAGAATACCTTAGAGGCCGGTTGCGGTCGGAATTTATGGTTTATACTCCGGTTAAAATCTCATACGAAAGTGACAATTTTGATTACCTCTATTATAAGGATTCTAAGCTCTTTACGGAATTACGGGTGGTTATTGACGATTTAATCGATTCGTTTTTTTCAGAAGTTGTATTGAATTCTGCTTCTGTACCAGTAATTATTACCGATAGCACTAAAACAAGGGTTCTTGAATATGGTCTGCTTGATGAAACGAAAGCACAGGATTCATTATATATCATAAGCACACTTGAACATATGGCATATGATAACGAACCTATTGAGATTGAGTTGTCAGACCAGGGGAAAAGGTATATATTTTACCAGGACTCAGCCTTATTGACAAGAATAATGTATTTCCCATACTTTCAGTTCGGTGTTATTGGTTTGTTCCTTTTCATTGCTTATATATTTTTCAGTTCAACACGAAAGTCGGAGCAAAATCAGGTTTGGGTGGGACTTGCAAAAGAAACAGCACACCAGTTGGGAACACCGCTTTCTTCGATGATCGCCTGGATCGAGCTTTTGAAAATGGAAGGACATAAAAGCGAAACTATCGAAGAGTTAAATAAAGATGTAGAACGATTAAGAAAAATTACTGAACGATTTTCAAAGATCGGGTCTGAGCCCAGGTTAAAGAATGAGAATATTGTTCAGGTCATTTATGACTCGGTCAACTATATAAAATCGAGGGCTTCCCAAAAAGTGAATTACAAAATAATTCAATCTCAGGAAGATAAAATAAATGCTCCTGTAAATTTGCATTTGTTTGAATGGGTTATTGAAAACATCTGTAAAAATGCCATCGATGCTATTGGAGGCGCCGGAAATATTGAAATTGATATCCGGGAAGAGGAAAATTTGGTATTGATTGATATAACTGATGATGGAAAGGGAATCCCTAAGTCAAAGTTTAAAACTATATTTAATCCGGGTTATACCAGTAAAAAGCGAGGATGGGGTTTGGGATTGTCGCTTTCACAAAGGATTGTCAGGGATTATCATAAAGGAAAAATATTTGTAAAAAACTCTAATATTAATAAAGGAACAACTTTCAGAATTATCCTGCGGAAAATTCAGTCGAAAAAAAACAGATCTTAACATTACCGTAATAAGGTCGAATTCCTGAATGGATACTTATTAACTTTTTTTCCCTATCTTTAGCAAAGAAATTTTTACTCAATTAATTCTACGATTTCATGCTCTCTCTTGATAGATTAAAAATATTAGCATTTCTTTTTATTCCGTTTATAATTCTATCCTTCCAATTACAGGATAAAAATAATGATAACGGTATAACTCCTTCTGAAAAGGAAACAGTACAACCTAAATTGGAATATCCGGCGCCAGGGATAGGATGTTTAGCATGTCATAAAGGTATTGAACCAATTCGCGAACACGATTCTAAAATGATGCGTCAAATTTACAGAGAAGGTAAAAAGATGGGTGATCCGAATGGCTGTGTGGTTTGTCATTTTGGAAATCAAAAAGAAGAAAAAAACAAGGAGATAGCACATAAATATTTTGTTCGCTTTCCGGGTTCTGTGTGGGTAAATGATAGAACATGTGGCAAATGTCATGAAGATCATATTTATAATCTGCATCGCAATTTAATGCAAACGGAAGCTGGTAAAATCCAGGGCGCTGTTTGGGGTTGGGGAGCCTTATCAGGATACAAGGTTAAATGGGGAAACTATGACATTGATGATCCGGATGGACCTGTTCCCAAATGGGGGACTGAAGAATACAAGGAATATATACATTCATTAATAGACAAGAATCCTGATGCCTTTCCTGATCACCTGGAACAATTACCCGAAACAAACCTTAAAAATTTGGAAAATCATCCTCAAGAGGCTGTATTTACATACCTCAGGGGAGAATGCCTGCGTTGCCATGTTGGAGTAAAGGGGAAACAGCGAAGAGGAGATTATCGGGGGACGGGATGTGCTGCCTGTCATGTTCCATTTACAGATGAAGGATTCTACGAAGGGGATGACCCAACGATTCCAAAAGATAAACCGGGGCATTCATTGGTTCATTCGATTCAATCATCAAGAAAAGCAAAGGTTACAGTAAACGGAATCACGTACTCCGGTATTCCGGCTGAAACATGTACTTCTTGTCATAATCGTGGTAAAAGAGTTGGCGTTTCTTTTTTGGGGATGATTGAATCCTCTTATGATACTCCATGGAATGCAGATGGTGAAGGACAGCCAAAATTACATGGCAAAATGTATCAGTTTATCAAGGATGATGTTCACCATAGTATTGAAAGCCGGCCTGAAAATCCAACAGGTAGCCTTCTTTGCCAGGATTGCCATACAACTATTGCAGTTCATGGAAATGGTAATATTGGGGGAGCTACATTGGGTGAGATTGAAGTTGAATGTGCCGATTGCCATGGCACACCGGATAAATACCCCTGGGAGCTGCCATTGGGATTTCAGGATGAATATGGGATTGAAGGTAATGAAAATCCCAGAGGCATCACTAGTGTTTTGCTTGAAGTGCAAGAATATTATTCAACTGTTTATGATCCTGAAGATGGGTATTTATTTTCAGCAAGGGGAAATCCATTTGGAAATGTAATTAAAAGAGGTAATGATGTAATTGTACATTCAGCCAGTGGCCTTGATTTTACTGCTCCGACATTAAAAAATCTAAAAGAAGATAATTCATGGAGAGAGCCGGAAAAAGCCATAACCGCTATGTGCAAAATCGGTGTTCATATTGAAAAAATGGAGTGTTATACCTGTCATGCAACATGGGCGGCTCAATGTTATGGCTGTCATGTAAAGGTAGATTATTCTAATGATAAAAGATCAGTTGACTGGATAAAGTCAGGAAGTTTTAATTATAAGGATGGTGAAACTGCAGAAACATTGAATGAAGAAGATAAAATGTATCAGCCGGGTACAGCTCGTGAAGGCAGAACATATATTCGATGGGAAGATCCTGTATTGGGTGTGAATGGAGAAGGCAGGATAACCCCTATTATCCCTGGTTGCCAACAAATTACTACTGTTATTGGAGAAGATGGAAAAACACTTGTTTCAAATAAAATATGGAGAACACCGGGTGGCATGGAAAACAGTGATGAAAACGGACAAAGGGGAATTGATATGACGCCTGCACAACCACATACGATTAGTGCTAAGGCAAGGGATTGTACTTCATGTCATACAAACCCAAAAACGCTGGGTTATGGAGTTGAAGGTGGTGAATTTATGCAAAGTTATGAGGAGGATACTTATAAAGACTTACAAACGGTTGATGGTAAGAATTTGAGCACTAAAGCACAACCTCAGTTTCCAAAAATAGAAGATTTACCCATGGATCTTTCACAGGTAGTAACCCGTGATGGTAAACAGGTTCAAACTGTGGGGCATCACTGGCCATTATCAGGGCCCTTATCACAATATAGTCGTGAAAAAATGGAAAGGGTGGGTGTTTGTATTTCCTGTCACCAAGATGTACCAAATGGTAATTTATTCATCAAAGCAACAGCAGCCGCGGGTGAAGTTTTAGGCATTGTTCCCCATCATGATCATGAGCATAT
>JAIOTR010000108.1 GCA_021106665.1 Bacteroidales bacterium | reverse complement strand
TTTGTAACAAACCACTTCGGGAACTTCAAACAAGGCGGTTTCAAGGGTGGCCGTGCCGGAAGTAACCACCGCAGCATAGGTATTTTGAAGGAGTATATGTGTTTTCCCTTCAATCAATTTCACATCAACCTGCCCAATGATCTTCTCATAAAATGACCTTTCCAATGATGGAGCCCCAGCTACAACAAACTGATAATCAGGGAAAGTTTTTATTACGGAAAGCATAATTGGAAGTATTTTACGGATCTCTTGTTTGCGGCTTCCCGGAAGTATCGCAATAATTGGTTTTTTTGATAAATGGTTTTTTTCTCGAAAAGCTTTTTTATCTGTTGGGGGAAGTAATTCGATCATATCCAAGAGTGGATGGCCAACGAAATCAACATCATAATCGTATCGGGAATAGAATTCTTTTTCAAAAGGCAGGATCACAAACATCCTGTCAACAAACTTTTTGATTTTATAAACCCGTGACTTTTTCCAGGCCCATACTTGCGGTGAGATATAATAAAAAACTTTCAATCCGTTTTTGTGTGCGAATTCAGCAATACGTAAATTAAATCCCGGATAATCAATAAGAATCAAAGCATCCGGTTTATAGTTGATGATGTCTTCTTTACAAAATCTGATATTCCCAAGAATTGTACGAATATTCAGGGCAACTTCTATAAATCCCATGTACGCAAGGTCTCTGTAATGTTTTACAAGTTTTCCCCCTTGTCCTTCCATCAAATCACCTCCCCAACATCTGAACTCAGCCGAAGGATCTTTCTTTTTCAACTCCTTCATCAGGTTAGAGGCATGTAAATCTCCGGAAGCTTCTCCGGCTATCAGGTAATATTTCATAGAACAAAATTATCCTTAAATCCAAAGAAAACCAATACCAGTAAAAAAGTAATAAGTAAAACTCCCCTTCCGGTTTTGTCATACTTTAAATTTACAAAATAGTATCTAATGGGAATCAAGTTGCCAAACAAGCTTATAAGAACATGGGTTTGAAGGTCAAGATAAAATTTTGCAATGTCGGTGGTTACCAACAAATAATTCAATAAGTAAATTATACCGAAAAGTACAATTGGTACGATAATTCCAATGGCTATTCCAAAAATGTAATGATCTTTTTTAAGCACAGTTATTAGTTAAAAGCAAATAGTTATTCGTTAACTGGAAAAATACTGGCATAATAATTATACATCCATTTTCCATTTCTTCAACACTGAAATAGCTTTGTGAGCTGTCAAGTCAAAGTGAACAGGAACGATAGAAATATAATTATTCGCCAATGCCCATGAATCAGTATCTTTTGCAGCATCACCATTTTTAAAAACTCCGGTCAACCAAAAATACTCCCTGTTATGCGGATCAGTCCTTTCATCAAACACTTCTTCCCATCTACCCTTTGCCTGACGACATACTTTTATTCCTTTAATTTCCTCTTTCTTAACAGCCGGAATATTTACATTCAGGCATGTCCCTTCCGGAAGCCCTTTTTCCAAAACACTTTTTATAACCGGTGTTATGAATTCATCAACAGCGCTGAAATCGGCAGTGTGAGAATAATCAAGCAAGGAAAAACCGATGGCGGGAATACCATCTATACTGGCTTCAAGTACGGCTGCCATGGTACCTGAGTATACAATATTAACCGAAGCATTGGAACCATGATTGATGCCTGACAATACCAGATCCGGTTTTCCCTGAATAACTATTTTTTCACCTAATTTCATGGCATCAACAGGTGTTCCGTTACAGCTGTATTCTATATAATCTTTTTCTTCAGCCAGTTTTTTTAATCTTAAAGGTGTTTTAACAGTAATGGCATGCGACATTCCCGACATGGGTGTATCAGGCGCCACTACAACAACCTTCCCTATTTTCCTTGCAATTTCAATGAGCTTTCTCAAACCGGGAGCAAAAACTCCATCATCATTCGTTATCAGTATCAATGGTTTTTTCATAAACAGCTACAAATCAACAATTCGTCTTATTAAATTAGTAGTAATTATTAACCCACAAAGATAGGATTTATTGCAGAAAATCAAGCAATTCGGTATATAGCTTCTGAACAGGAAGGCCAACAACATTGAAGTAGGAACCCTCAATTCTTTCAATCCCAATATATCCTATCCATTCTTGTATTCCGTAAGCGCCGGCTTTATCGAAAGGTTTGTAATTTGTTATGTAGAAATCTATTTCCTCATCAGTCAAATTCTTAAAATACACTTTAGTGATGGAATAGAAAGAATGTATTTTCTTTTGCGTTCTGAATGTTACTCCCGTAATCACTTCATGTGAATTTCCCGATAATAATTTTAGAATTCTGCGGGCATCTTCAAAGTCAATTGGTTTGGGTAATATCCTATCTCCCTGCCAAACAATGGTATCTGCTGTGATGATCAAACAATTTCCGCACAGTTTATCCAAATCAAACGATTTCGCTTTTAATTCTGAAAGATACAAAGCAATTTGATGATGTTTTAAATCTTCTGGATAGGACTCATCCACGTTTACAGGCTGGACTTCAAATTCCA
The DNA here is from genome assembly GCA_021106665.1 of Bacteroidales bacterium. Lineage (GTDB taxonomy): Bacteria > Bacteroidota > Bacteroidia > Bacteroidales > JAADJA01 > JAADJA01. Next base: position 269 of record JAIOTR010000108.1, on the reverse strand, counting down.
ATCCCAACTCTTTTAAAAGTTGCTGCCGTCGTGGAGATTGTGAGGCAAGTATAACTTTATAATCTTTAATCTTTTCTATTAGCATATTCAAAAACTGACATAGAACAGTTGCATGGATAAAATACCTGCGACCATTATAATCTTACAGGCATTGCTTAAAAAATGAAAATCTTCCTTATTCTTTGCTTTAAATGCATTGTACAATACAAAAAGGAAAAGTGTTTGAACAGCAACCAATAAGTACCAGAACACCAGCATAATTCCTTTTA
>JAIOTR010000203.1 GCA_021106665.1 Bacteroidales bacterium | reverse complement strand
TATTCTCTCCGCTCCAACCATACGACCCAAATGCTCCTGTTAGTTTTCTTTTATCTCTTAACGGGTTTATAACAGCAAAAAGTTTATAAATGGGAAGTAAAATATTTTGGTTGATGGTGGGTGATCCGACAATAATGGCAGAACTCCTTGCTATTTTTTCATCCAACTCACCTATGGGCATTTTTTCGATATCCTGAACATCCACCTCAATGTCGCCTGCCTTTTTGATACCCTCAGCAATTTTTTCTGCAATTATTCCTGTTTTATGGTAGGCTGACACATAAGGGATGAAGACTCTATGCTTCTCCCTAATCTGCATGGCTTCTTCCGCATATTTTTCCGATAGATCAACATATTTTTTCCAATTGCTTCTTAGGATAGGGCCATGTCCGGGGCAAATCATATTTATTTCCAAAGGCCTGATCTTTTCAATGGCTTTCAGCATAAACTTACTAAATGGCCGGAGTATGACGTCGAAATAATATTTAAAAGCATCATCAATATCTCCCACTATATCATCAAACATTTCCTCATGGCAAAAATGGCTGCCAAACGAATCACAGGTAAATAACAGCTTGTCTTCCTGCAAATAGGTATAGATCGTATCAGGCCAATGCAAATTTGGAGCGCCAATAAATTGTAATGATTTATCTCCCAAATCCAGTGTCTGTCCATCTTTAATGATCATATAAGGGAAATCGGGACCTATCATATCTTTTAAATAGCGAATGGCATTTCCACTTCCCACCACTGTTGCATTTGGGGCCACACTGAGTAAATTTTTCAGATTCCCTGAATGGTCGGGTTCGGTATGGCTTACAATGATATACTCAATATCGATTGGATCGGTAAGGCTTTTGATTTTTTCAAGATAATTTTCCCAAAACCGCTCTTTCACAGTATCAATGATCGTTTTTTTCTCTGCATCGATAAAATAGGAATTGTATGTTGTTCCGTATTCTGTTTCCATGACCACGTCAAAAGTTACTATGTCGTAATCGAGGGCTCCTATCCATTTGGTACTTTCGGTAATATCTATCACATTAATGTCTTGCATGACTTAACATTTTTTAAAATTTAGAACAATTCCATCTGCTGCTTTGTGTCGTCAGGTTTTTCTTCATTGGATACCTGACCGTTATTTTTGGTTTTGGTTTTTGAAACATCAGGTTTTATATCTTCCTCTTTAGTATTTTCTACCTGAGCTATTGTTTCCTGGTTTTCATTAATCAAATCAGGTTCCTCAAAAGGTATTGGGTCAATAAATTCTATGCTGCGCGTGAATTTTGCAGTAATTCTTTTGCCTTTAGCTTTGGCGCTTTTAATACCGATAAACTCCTCAACATTGATGACTTCGTCAGGGATATCTTTTTTATTGGCCTTTTCATCAAATGTTATTTTTACCTGCGGCAGCTGGTCCAAACTAAATGCCAGGAGATAATTTCCGGTATTTTCTCCAATAAAGCCTATTTTTTTATTGATATTATTTTCCTGCTCTGTTAGAAACCGTTTCAGGTAAAATTTTTCATTTGAAACTTCAAAGTATATAGCTGAGAGGATTTTTTTTGGGTTGAATTTTTCAATCAACAACATATCTTCCTCAAAATGATTAGAAAGATCGTAATTCATCAGCTTATAATATCCTGATTTCTGTAATGTAAAAATCCTGTCATCTGATTTGAATGCTCCAAGATATTTCCCTCTCTCATCTGTATTAATCCTTTTCACGATATCGTCATACCAAATATCCCTGGCGCCTAAAGTTGAAATACCTTCTTCACGTTTAACGACGCTTTTTACACCATGCCTCGTTAAAATGTTTCCTTGCGATCCTTTACCTTTTATAGCCAATTCACTGAAATTATATTCAAATGCCAATTTTTTCAGTTTGGGCTTGGGCTTGAGTATTAACTTTACAATTTCAGCCTCTCCATTTGGATTAACCGTGAAATACAAAATCCTGGAGCCATCAGTTCCTTTGGTGACATTGTATTCCTTATCGCGCATAACACCGGTTGCTGCAAAACGCTTTACCCTCGCAGGGCCTCTTCTCCCATCGCGGTATATCAGGTTATAGATTGTACGGTTATCGTTCTTTTTAAACACGTCAATATGAAGGATATCACGGCCTACAAAGGTTTTGCCTGAAACTTTTGTAACTATAAAAGCACCATCTGCCCTGAATACAATAATGTCATCAATATCAGAACAGTCGCAGACATATTCATCCTTTCGAAGCGAGGTACCTGCAAAGCCTTCTTCGCGGTTTACATATAATTTCTGTGAAGCAGCAGCCACCCTTGTTGCCTCAATGGTATCAAAATTCCGGATCTCAGTTTTTCTTTCCCTGCCTTTACTATATTTTTTCTTTATCTGTCTGAAATAATTAATCGCATAATCAATCAGATGTGCCAGATGATTATTCACCTCATCAATTTCAATTTCAATGCCTTCAATAATTTCATCCGCTTTAAAAGAATTATATTTCGAAATCCTTTTGATCTTTATTTCCGTAAGTTTAACAATATCTTCTTGAGTTATTTTTCGGTGAAAATTCTTCTGGTATGGTTTTAATCCTTTATCAATGGTTTTGATAACGGCTTCCCAGGTTTCGCACTCTTCAATATCCCTGTAAATTCTTTTCTCAATAAATATTTTCTCCAGAGAAGAAAAATGCCATTGTTCCAGCAGTTCAGCCTTTCTGATTTCCAACTCTTCTTTTAAAAGTATAACCGTATTATCGGTAGAAATCCGAAGAAGTTCTTTGATCCCTAAAAAACGAGGTTTATCATTATCAATTACACAAGAATTGGGAGAAATAGATACTTCACAATTTGTAAATGCAAAAAGCGCATCAATGGTCTGGTCGGGGGATACATTAGGAGCAAGCTGGATAAGTATCTCGACATTTTCAGCAGTATTGTCATCAATCTTCTTTATTTTTATTTTCCCCTTATCATTCGCTGTCACTACTGAGTCAATAAGGCTGGTAGTAGTAGTTCCATATGGAATCTCAGTAATTACAAGGGTTTTCTTATCCTGCTGGCTTATTTTAGCCCGTATCCTGATCCTTCCTCCACGTAATCCATCGTTATACCTGGAAACATCAGCCAAACCACCGCTCGGGAAATCAGGGGAAATCTCAAAATCTTTTTCCTTTAATATGCTAATCGAGGCATTAATTAATTCAATAAAATTATGCGGAAGTATTTTGGATGCAAGTCCTACGGCAATACCTTCTACACCTTGAGCAAGTAAAAGCGGAAACTTAACAGGTAATACGACCGGCTCCTTATTACGGCCATCATAGGATGCCTTCCATTTTGTGGTTTTGGGATTAAATACAACATCACCGGCAAATTTTGACAGCCGGGCTTCAATATACCTTGGCGCTGCTGCGCTGTCGCCTGTAAGTACATTTCCCCAGTTTCCCTGCATGTCAACCAGGATATCTTTTTGTCCTAACTGAACAAGGGCATCACCGATGGAGGCATCACCATGAGGATGATATTGCATTGTATGGCCAATAATATTGGCTACTTTATTATACCTGCCGTCATCCAGGTTTTTCATGGCATGCAAAATCCTCCGCTGAACAGGTTTTAATCCATCTTTTAAATTCGGAACCGCCCGCTCAAGAATGACATAAGAAGCATAGTCGAGAAACCAGTTTTCATACATTCCCGATAAATGAATGGTCTTGTGAACATCTCCATGATCCTGGTCATGGGATTCCTCCTCCTCTAAATTATCATGTATCTGATCATCCAATTCACTCATGTAATCTTTGTCCTTTAAGGATTTTCACAACGCGCCAAAAATATAAATAAATTGAACTCCGCTTCGTTTGATTGTGGAAAATTTATCCACTATTGTATCTTTGCAAAATATTTGAGATAATGATGAAAAGTTTCCTGATAGTAATTCTAAGTTTGTTTTGTTTTTTTGCACAATCACAAGATACCCTGACGGTCATGCATTATAACCTGCTAATGTTTGGAAACAATACCGGCTGGTGCACGCAATCAAACAATAATTATGTTACCAAAACTGATAATCTTAAGATCATTTTGGAGCATGTTAAACCTGATATTTTTACTGTAAATGAGATAAGCAATTCGACATTATACCATGACTATATTTTAAATAATGCTTGCAATGTTAATGGCATAGGCTATTATGAAAGGGGTAATCCACCAAATCATTCAGGTTCATATATAATCAATCAGTTATATTACAATTCTGAAAAACTATCATTGTTATCTAATCTTGCCATTGAAACCAGTGTCAGGGATATTGATATTTTTAAACTGAGCTATACTTCAGTTACTCAACCCGAACCTGTAGAATTAAACTGCGTTGTGGCGCACTTAAAGGCAGGAAGTGATTACGAAGATGAGGTTGAAAGGGCCAATGAAACAAATAAGTTGATGAATTACCTGAACAATTCCAGTGCATCCGGGAATTACCTGATGGCAGGTGATTTTAATGTGTACACTTTTTCTGAGGCTGCCTTTCAAAACCTTATCCTTCATTCAAACGAAGACATCCGTTTCTACGATCCAATAAATAAACTCGGTTCATGGAATAATAATTCCTATTTCGCATCCTATCATACACAATCTACACATACTTCAAGCAGCTGTTTTTCGGGTGGCGGAATGGATGACCGGTTTGATTTTATTTTGGTTTCTGATGAAGTTTTGTATGGAACTGAGAAAATGAAATACTTTGTTGGATCTTATGAAGCATTGGGGCAAGACGGGAATCATCTTAACAGTTCGCTAATTTCATCTCCCACCAATACTTCCGTCCCAACAGATGTTCTCAATGCACTTTACGATATGTCGGACCACCTGCCAATTGTAATGAAGCTTGTTATTGGCGATAATCTTGGAATCAACATGAATCAAGAGCAAAAATTTACCGTGGCCTTTAAAAACCCCGTCAAGGATAAGATTGAATTGGTAATTAATTGTAAAGAACCTGTTTCTTTAACCCTGGAGTTTCAAAATTTACAAGGGCAAACACTTTATTCCAAATCAACGAATATAAAGGAGGACAATGCTTCAATTTTAATTCCTGTTGAAAATTTAAAAACCGGGGTTTATTTTCTCAAACTTACCGATGAAACCGGATTTTTTATTATCGAAAAAATTATGAAACTCTAAACCTGTTCATATAGACCGTTTATAATGCCTTGTTTTAAATATTTTAAAAAGATTAATTCACGATAATCCTTTTAATACTAACCAGTTTCCCGTTAGCCAAAAGAGCAACATAATATAACCCGGGAGTATCTACTGGCATCTGCAAAACATAATCATGATTTCCTTC
>JAIOTR010000346.1 GCA_021106665.1 Bacteroidales bacterium | reverse complement strand
CTCAAATATCATTCTTTTATTAGCCCTTGCTTCATCAGTTCTTTTCTGATGGTATAAATAATATCATCAAGAGTTTCGTCAAGTTGAATTGGATTAAGAGTTGTTGTAGTTCCCGACCACATAAGCTTACCGGTTTCGAGGGAAATAATGCTTGTTTCCACATAAAATGTTTTGTCTTGCGTGTAATAACCTGGTGTACTATAGTAGCCATAGTATCCTCCCGGGCGACCACGATAATATCCCCCATAGTAACCCCCATAGTGACCACCATAATATCCTCCAGAACCCTGTTGATAATTTAATGTTTCATTGACCTCTGTAAGCCTCATAGTAATCAATCCATCAAAACCATCCTTTTTTAGTTTTTCATCCACTACCATCTGATTGGTATCACTGGGTAACAGAAATCCATAGGAAGGAAGTGCAGGCGTATTTATCTTGGCCACAATTTTATCCTCTGTAATCCTGTTGCTGGTTTCATCTTTAACCCTGGCAATGACCAAAACTTTTTCAAAGGGTTTTACAGTTTCCGATGTCAAAGATGGATCTACCCATGTATTGATCAATTTTGTAGATGGAGAGCATGCAAACATCAATGCGATTAAGATTAGGGGTAATAATGCTTTTAGTTTCATAAGTCTGTTTTTTATTGGTGAATAACAATTATTTTAAACTATTTATTTTCAAAACTACATCTTTTTGGCCAGTGAAAAAATTGCGTTTTGTATTAGTTATAACAAGGTTTTTCCATGAAATTGAAATTTGTTATTTCGGTCACCATTCTTCTAAGCTAAATGTTTTGCTCCCACCATCCCAGGTTTTGGTTGCCCATTCATCACATTCGCCGTCACCGAAATCAATAGTGGCCAGCCATGAGTTGTCTTTTTTTGAATAATAATCAATAATTCCTGAAACAATGTAATCACAATCTTCAAGCTCCACCAATGGCTCGGTAATAACTTTATAGAACCAATCATCCTCCCCTTCTTTCTTCAAGGAAAATTCTATAGTTTCTCCATCCACAGTTTTAGTGGCAATATCATCACATTCTCCATCACCATAATCAACGGTGGCAACCAATTCCCCATCCAGATAATACTCTATGGTACCCTCTACAATATAATCGCAGTCATCCAATTTAACTAGTGGTTTGGTAATTACCTTCTCCCACTCACCATCACCCTTCAGAAGGACATCTCCATCAATATTTGCTGCTGATTTATAAATGTCATCTTTGTTTTCATCAGATTTTGCACTTTCTTTATTACAAGCTGTAAATATCAGGGCTAAACCAAGGGTAAATAAGACAAGAACTTTCATTGATTTTTTCATCAGTTAATTAGTTTTAATGAAACATAAAATTACTACTTTTTTTATATATACCGTTTGAAAGTTGGTTTACCCTACTTTTTTTGGGAAATTATTTTGTTTTTAATATTTTCAATAGATTCTTTTGCGTAATATTTGGAACTATAGTCGTGATATTGGCGTAATATTTGGAATTACATGCACAATATTGGCGTAATATTTGGTATGTCTGTATTTTCCTTTTATATTTGCATTCTGAATTAATAAGCTATATGAAAAACAGAACGCTATCAGATACAATTCTAAAAAAAAGCTCATCACATTTTGGAAGAATAATTGTAGTTACCGGAGCCCGACAAACAGGGAAAACAACGCTTGTAAAGAAATTATTTCCCAATTTTTCCTATATCTCTATTGAAGATCCAGTAGTTGTTGATGAATACAAAAAACTTACAGCATCACAATGGAATTCTCTTTATCCAAAGGCAATTCTGGATGAAGTTCAGAAAGAACCACAATTGGTTGAAAGTATAAAATCGGTGTATGATCAATTTCCTGAACCGAAATATATATTACTGGGTTCATCACAAATTTTGTTATTGAAAAAAATACGTGAATCTTTGGCAGGACGTTGTCAAATAGTTGAGATGTACCCATTAACTCTACCTGAGATGCTTACCGATAACTGGGAATCTGAAATTCAGTCATCTTATTTTCAAAATCTTATTTCAGGTAAGTCAACATCACTAACTCCGTTTCTTCTAGATAGCGATCATCCCGAAAAGAAAAAGATTTTTGATATTTACCTGCAATTCGGAGGTTATCCTGCCATATCTGACACTTCAATATCAGATGAGGAAAAATTGGATTGGTTGAAAAACTATGTCAGAACTTATCTTGAAAGAGATATAAGAGACTTGGCAGAATTGCGAAACCTGGAACCTTTTACCAAGGTGCAAAAACTGTTGGCTATAAATACAGCCCAACTAACAAACCATTCCAAAATTGCAATTGAAGCAGGTGTAAGTTCAAAAACTGCTCAACGATTCCTGGAGTATATGAGCATTAGCTATCAAACACTTGTGTTGCAACCATGGAGCAGGAATCCAAACAAAAGACTTGTTAAATCACCAAAAGTGCATTATTTGGATGTGGGAATTATGAGAGCTGTCTTGCAAAAAAATGATGAACTAAATGGTCATGAATTTGAAAGTGCCATTATTTCCGAAATTTATAAACAGGCTAAAGTTACAAATGATGAATTATCATTTTACCATCTTAGAACAGTTGATGGTCGGGAGATTGATTTGCTCATTGAGACAGAACATGGGTATATTACCATTGAAATAAAGAAAACGGAAACAGTTCGAAATGTCGATGCCAAACATTTAAAGGGACTGGAAGATATTCTAGACAAGCCTGTACTTCATCGATTTTTAATTTCGAATGATTTAAACACCAGAGAACTGGGAGATGGAATAATAGCCATTCCTGCGGTACAGTTTTTAACCTGACCATGGAGGTCGGATTTGTAGGTTCTTCATAGATAGGTTAATTCATTTACCAATTCCCAATTTTTACAAAAATTGCTGCTATAATTATTTTTTAATAGTATTTTCACTTCTTCAATTTATATCATATTAATATAATAATAATTATGAATGGTTCTTTCCAATTTGTCGATTACGCAGTCTTCGCCTGTTATGCAATTGTTATTCTTTCAGTCGGACTTTGGGTTTCACGAAATAAAAAAGGTCAGCAAAAAACTGCAGAAGATTATTTCCTGGCTGGTAAATCCCTTCCCTGGTGGGCCATAGGTGCATCCCTGATCGCTGCCAATATTTCAGCCGAACAGTTTATCGGTATGTCGGGTTCCGGATTTGCGATTGGATTAGCCATTGCATCCTATGAGTGGATGGCAGCCATTACTCTTATTATTGTAGGAAAATATTTCCTGCCGATATTTATCGAAAAGAAATTGTATACAATTCCCCAATTTGTCGAGAAACGGTTTAGTACAAACCTGAAGACAATTCTTGCTGTATTCTGGATAGCCCTATTTATATTTGTTAACCTTACATCCGTTCTATTCCTGGGAGCCAAGGCCCTCGATGTAATTGTCGGAACAGGTGATGGATCCATCATTATTTATAGCATCATTGGCCTCGCATTGTTTGCAGCTGCTTATTCTCTTTGGGGTGGCCTGGCGGCTGTCGCATGGACAGATGTCATCCAGGTAGCTTTATTGGTTATGGGTGGAATGATTACCACTATTATTGCATTGGATCATGTTACACCCGATGGTGGGGTAATTAATGGATTCAGACATATTTATGATGTCGTTCCTGAAAAATTTTCGATGATCTTATCCAAAGGGGAAATTATAACTCCAAATGGAAAAGATGCATGGTTGGATTTGCCAGGACTTGCTGTCCTGATAGGAGGGATGTGGGTTGCTAATTTATATTACTGGGGATTTAACCAGTATATCATTCAGCGAACATTAGCTGCAAAAAGCCTGAAAGAATCTCAGCGGGGGATTGCGTTTGCAGGATTCCTTAAATTACTGATTCCGTTAATAGTTGTTATTCCCGGTGTCATTGCTTATGTTATGAATGCAGATATTTCTGGAATGGTGACAACAGAATCACTGGATCCGAGTTTTATTAATGCGGATGGAATGGTGATTAATGATAATGCTGCTCCCTGGCTGATCAGTAAATTTATCCCCACCGGATTAAAAGGATTGGTATTGGCAGCATTGGCTGCGGCCATTGTTTCTTCCCTGGCTTCCATGCTGAATTCAACAGCAACGATTTTTACCATGGATATTTATAAACCCTACATCAATAAAAAAGCCAGTGAACGGCAAACAGTAAATGTGGGAAGAATTTCTGCAGCCATTGCTCTGGTCATTGCTGTATTAATCGCACCTCAACTCGGAAGTCTCGGACAAGTATTCCAATATATCCAGGAATACACAGGAGTGGTTAGTCCGGGCATACTTGCGGTTTTCTTGATGGGATTATTCTGGAAAAAGGCAACCAATAGCGGAGCTATTTGGGGTATTATCCTGTCTATACCAATTGCATTGTTTTTTAAAGTTGGTCCCAATGGATGGGCCGAAGGAACAGCTTTGGAAAGCATTTTTGTTATTCTTCCATTTATGCAACAGATGTTTATCACCTGTTTGTTGACCATTGCCGTAATAGCAATCATAAGCTATCTTGAAAAAAGAGGTGCTCCGGACAAAAAGGGAATTATCTTAACAAAAAAACTTTTCGAAACAGACCCTGTATTTAACATCAGCGCTGT
>JAIOTR010000192.1 GCA_021106665.1 Bacteroidales bacterium | reverse complement strand
GTTATTCTTTTCCAGGACGGATTAATAAACTTTTCTCCATCCCACTCAAACGATACTTTATCAAATATTTCTTTATAAAATATAAGCTTGGATTTGCGGTCGGGATTATGTTCAATAAAAATGAATTTTTTTTGGTCTAAATTGTATTTTTTAATAAGTTCGGTGGCTAATTTATCAACCCAGCTCGTAACTGAACTTCCGGGATTGGAGGTGTGTAATTCAGTAGCTATGATCACTGTATTATTGTTTGAAGTTACAATCTTTAATCCACAAAATGATGGGACATCCCATAATCCCTTAAACTCGTAGACTTCATCTATGTATTTCGAATCGATATTCATAGCAAATTGCAATCAATAAAACGATGATTCAGTTACCTCACTACCTTCCTGCCAAAACTTTTTTTCACCAGATCCTTTCTTGGCGATCTGTAAGTCCCATCGGTCATTTCCCTTTCAATCACTTTCATTAAGAGCCTAAACATTTTCTGTTCCTGGCTTTCATCTTTATAAAAAGTTTCCCATGCATCATAAAACAACTCCTGTAACCTGTCGGGCGACATGTGCTTTGGTTTAAAAACCACCTCACCTGCATTATAGTCATCCCAGTTGTGGTTAAATATCCTGTTTTCTTTTAACAGGTCATCATATGCTTTGGTTTTTGGGAATGGTGTTAGTATGGTAAATTCAGCCAAATCCAACTCAATTTCCAATAAAAAATCAATCAATCTTTTTATGTCGTCCTCTGTCTGGTTATCCATTCCAAGCAAAATAGTTCCTTCCACAGCTATTCCATGATCATGGTATCTTTTGATCCTGTCTTTTATATAATCCGAAGTATCGAAAACAGCCTGGTAAACATACCATGCTCCTGCCTGTGCTGCCAGGTCAAGAACTTCAGGATCATCTTTAATGGTATGACTGCACCAATTCTTTTTAAAAGGGATCAAGGTACGGAACAATTCCTTTTCCCACTCAGTATCCTGCGCAAGTGAATTATCAACGATAAATAACCTGTTGTTTTCAATTGAGTCTAATTCTTCAGCGACTTTATCCATCGGCCTCGGCCTAAAATTTCTCCCGCCAAGGTAAGAAACAGCACAAGGATAACAACTGAATTTACATCCACGCGAAGCATGAAAAAGATCCACCATTTGAACCCCTTTGTGATAGTATAAATCCCGGTTAAGTATTTCTCTTTTAGCAGGATTTATCAATGCCGTATCCGGTGGATAGGGCATATAATTGTATAGTTTTTTTAATTTATCATTCTTGAAATCTTCAAAAACCTCATCCATCCTACCTTCAACTTCACCAAGAAAAACACTGTCGGCATGTTCCATAGTTTCTTCGGCATGAAGCATGGTGGAGATACCACCAAAAATAACTTTAATACCTCTCCTCCTGTACTCCTCAGCTATCTCCCATCCCCTTTTGATCTGGGTAGTCAGCATCATAGAAATCCCAACAAAATCAACCGGATCATTATAATCAAATGACTGAACATTTTCATCTATAAATTCTACATCAACATATTCGGGCAAGGCAGCAGCAAAAACAACCGGGCCATGTGGAGGCAAATTAAACTGTGTTTGTCTCTCAAGTTTTTTCCATTTTGGATATATTAATCGAAATTTCATATTGTACAAGTAATAAATCTAATTTAGTTTGTAATTATAGTAATTAAATTGATTGGTCATCATTTTTCGTATTAATTCTTTTTCATCCTCACTGAGCGAATATTTATTCTTTTTATAGGTTTTTAGTTGTGAAACATAAGCTATCACCTTATCTTCTATATCATTCTTAAAATCCATTCCGATTTCTGAATAAATTTTTTTCAATGAATTTACCGGATCTTTTTCAAAGTCTTCAAAGGAAACCTCACAAAAACTTCCTTTGGGTAGTTTGGTCAGGTCCTCCCTGATTTTATAAAGCATATTATTCAATACGCTGGCAACATCTTCTATTTTTGGTTCATACCACTTTCCTTTTAACTTGTTTTGCTTTGCAACTATGTTCCACATATTAATGGTGGAGGGTACGACATTAAATGGATGTCTGTGGATATGAATAAATCTGGCCTTGGGAAATATTTCATATAATAGTTCTATTCTTAGCGAGTGAAAAGGATTTTTTAAAACTATTCGTTTACCTGATTCAAAAGTCAGCTTTTTGCAAAATTGTTTTATAGCATTTGTCCACGAACCTTTATCATTGGGTTCGTAATTATCATATCCCTTTAAAAAATAGTCTTTCGACTTTGGAAAGATAACATGCTGAAGCGGTGAGTCAATTGTTAACTTAAAAAGTGCGTACTCATCCTCTTGTGGTTCATCAAATCCGAGCTTAACATTATCCATGGGCCTGTTTTGCTCAAACATGGCAGTCATAACAGGCTTATAATACTTTCTGGAAACCAAAAAACTATCTGGTACTGATACTTGAAAGACAGACGGTGTTACCAGGTTATCATCAAGATTTAAAAGTTGGTGAAGGTAAGTACTGCCGGTTCGCCAATGCCCGATGATTATAATAGGGTCATCCGGTATGGGATGATCTTTTAATACCTTTCTGTATTTAGCAATTTCCCTGCGTTTGAAAATGGAAGCCCACAAAGTATTTTGTAAAAGAAAAAGGGTACGTAGCAGTAATTTAGGATGCAATGAAATACCATTCCTGATAAATAGCTCAGACAATTTACCAAAACTTGTACCTGCCAATATATAAGAATGCTTCATAAGTATTACTTAGTAAAAATCCAGGGAAGAAAGGAACGGATTGCTACGCATGACAGGCGTCAGTTTCAGGATCAATTCTCTTTTTCTTTAATTACAAATTCGGCTATTGTATCAATGGATTCCAAAACACTACGCGACAGGTTTTGATCGCCGATCCTGACATTAAATTTTTTCTGAACAGCCATGATCAACTCAATACCATCAATGGAATCCAAACCTAAAATATTATCATTTGAAAATAATGGCACTGAATCATCAATATCTTCAGGTTTAATATTATTAATTTTAAGGGTATCCAGTATCAGTTCTTTTATTTCAGTCTTAAGTTCCGCAGTCTGTATATCTTGCATTATTCTTTCAATTTATCATTTAACCAACTTATTGAGATCATTGAAGAATTTGTATTCTTCATCTGCCCGGGCATTGATCATCTCACTAAGTTCCTTCAATCTTTCAGGCCCAAGATCCCGGTTTTTTCCAATTTTAGCTGCAAAGTAAGATATATTTCTCCAATTATCACCGATCTCCATCATTCGTTTCGACATATCCTTTAATCCATCATCTTTTACAATATCAGCTGCTTGTTGAAGGAAGGTAGCATATAAATACCTGAAACCTGCACCTCCTGTTCCCTGGTCTTCAAGAAGTATATTGATCCTCATTATCTCATGAGAAAGATGATCAACATCCCTGGCGATATTGGGCCAATCAGTAACCTTTCTTGCAAATTTGCGCATACCTTTTATTCCAACAAAAGGAACGGGCAGTTTAAGCATGTAAAATGCATTTTTTTTAATCGCTTTTATGATTGCCTTTTCAAAATCAATCTCCTCCGGAATATATTCAGGATAAAATAAAAATCCTTTGGGTTCCATATACCCTCCAGCAAACCTTGCTTTTTGCATGGTGGTTTTTTTCAGTTCTGATTTTTTTGGGAAATAACTGTCACTAATCAGATAACTGCTATCATTCATCCCAATAATATTCACAAAATGGACATTGATATGCACCCGCTGATAATCGGGCATATAATCCATATAATAAAAGTCCACCTGAACGGCAGTCGGAATATCTTTTAAGATTAATTCGTTCAGGGTCCCTTCACCTTCTTTATCTGACCTAAACTTTTTTGTATAAAATTTAACTCCAAGTCTTTTGGAGATATTGGTTCTTATCGAACCTGGCTTGTTCCTAACAATAAATGTAGGAAAAGGGAAATTTGAAGACTCAAAATATCCAAAAAATATGCCACTGGATAAACCAAAAACCATCGGTTCGGTAATATCGAGTCCTTTATGATTGAGAAGCGAAGTTACAGTCCCCGTTTCACAATGCGCTGCCATTTTATGTTTGAAGTCTATCTCTTTCATTTCTTTGCTTCATCGATTTTGGTAACAACAAAATAAGGATTATCGGTTTCCAAATGCTGGATCGAAAATTTTCCTGTGCTCTCCTGCTTTGCAATTAAAAGATGGAAAAAATTAACAAGCGGTATATCAAAGGCCTCGGCATATTTTTTCAAAACCTTTAATGGCATTTTTACAAAATTTTCCATTTTGCAATGCTGCTTCAGCTTCCTGACACTCACCCCTGCTCTAGATGCAAGATCTTTTTCACCATATTCCTGCATAACCAGGTAATAATAAATCGGGCTGATCTCTCCTTTCTTGAGTTGTTCTCTTAATGCCAGCTCTTGTTTATTCCGTTTTCCAATAAAATCATCGAGATAGTGCTTTGATAAATAAGAACCGCTTACGACCGGGCCATACGACGCATCATCTTTCTCAACATAATAAATTAATTGCTGAGGTTTAAAATCAACATACAAATCTTTTTCCTTCATAATATCAGGATAAATAAATTGTGGCTCCTTAAAAATTAGACTCGCCCGAAATCTAATTAAGTCGCAAAAATAAAAGAGTTTTTTTTATATTCAATAGTTTAACAGGAAAATTAGTAACAATTAAAGTATAAAACTTCTTTAAATCAATATTTTAGTTATGTAAAATATTCAAAATACTCTATATTAATAATCCTTTATATTTTTACAGCGATATTCAAATCATCATTATTATAATCTTAAACAAAAAGATGAAGATATTATTGATCAATCCTCCAAGGTCGCCAGAGAATAAAATTCTTGAGTCGGCTCCGGATGAAGCCAAACATTTTATACATAAAAAACTGATAGGCCCTCCACTTGGATTATTGACAATAGCTACAGCCGTTAAAGATTTCGATGTTACTGTTTTTGATACTAAAGGAGAATATGATTTAGATCCTGATGCCCCGCCTTTATCGGTAATGGTTCAAAAACTACTGGAACAATATAACCCGGATATTGTTGGTGTAACTGTAATTACTTCTGAGTTCTATTTTGCCATTGATATTTTTCAAACCGTTAAAAATTTCAATCAGAAAATATTAACGGTGGCCGGTGGATTGCATACCACTTTGTGTCCCAACGATTTCACCGATTCATCCATTGATATAATTTGTCCTGGCCAGTCAGCCAATATTTTTAGGGAAGTAGTCGTAAATCACGAAAAAAACCTTCCTTTTGAATCAGTTGAGGGAATATATATCAATACACCCAATGGATTGAAAGCTACAAAACCTTTACAGCAAAAATGGAATCCTGCTGACGAAAATTTTTTAATGCCAGACCGAAATCACCTGGAAAGGTGGAGATCCACTTATACAGTCGGAAAAGCCCCTTACCCATCTACCTATTTGTTCACGTCCCTTGGTTGCCCGTATAGATGCACCTTCTGCTCTATCTGGAAAGAACACCGGGGTTTGTATTTTCAGCGACAGGTTGAAAGCGTTATTGAGGAACTTAAGCTTATTGACTACAAAATAGTGAGGTTTGCCGATGCCAATACCATCGTTAATATTAATTTCATCAATAGACTTTTTGACCGGATTGCTGAAGAAGGCATAAAAAAGGACTATATTATGGACATACGAGCCGATACAGCTGTTGACCATCCCGAATTAATCGAAAAACTTGCGAAAGGAGGATTGAAAGTTGTTATTTGTGGATTTGAGTCGTTCCGGAATGAAGAACTTAAAAAATACAACAAAAAGTCAAAGGCTAATAAAATTCATGAGGCCATTGACATTTTCCATAACAACGATATTTTATTGAGGGGTAATTATGTTATCCCAAATGATTACAATGAAGAAGATTTTCAGGCAATGTCGGAGTATGCCAATTCCCATCGGGTAACATATGCCGGTTATACAATTCTTACTCCTATGCCCGGAACTACACTTTATGAACAAACAAAGGATCAGATCATTGACCACGACCTGTCAAAGTATAACTTTTTTAATAGTGTGATGAAAACTGACTTGCCGCTTGAAAAGTTTTATGAAAATGTGGGGAACCTTTGGTTGATCAAAAAGGGATCGGATATAATTTAGAGACCTTTAACTTTTTGCGGGATCCAGAATTTTATCTAACTTGTTCATTGTATATATTTTAAAATCGCCTTTTATAAATTTCCCAATTCTGAAAAGACTGTTTCCGGCTCCGCATTCAATGAATTGATCAATATTTAACCCAATCATTTTTTCCATGGTCTTCAGCCAGTCAATTTTTGAATTCAAATTATTGACAAGTTCAGCATGTATATCCGTACTGGAATTAAAAACCCGCTGATCAAGCGCTGATACGATTTTAAAAGAAGAATCTTTAATTTGAATTTTATCTGAAATATAGTCATCAAATTTTTGCGCAGCGCCATCTAAAAAGCGGATATGATAAGGGCTTCTAACATTAAGCAAAGATGTATTTAAGGCTCCTTCATTTTTAGCGGCTTCCAGAACTTTTAATATGGCCGGTTTTAATCCCGACAACAGAAATGAATGTTCACCATTGGTATTTACAATTTCTACACCATTACTATTGCCCTTTAACAATTCACTGATATCTTCCTTCGAAAGGCCAACTATTGATCCCATACCGGTATCCAAATGGGTAGTATTTTCTTTTATCAGATCATAAGCCTTTCCAATTAAGTCAAGTCCCTGGGTAAAGGTAATGGAATGTCCACAATACAGGCATGCATACAGTCCCATACTATATCCGGAAATAAAATCAGGTTGTATTTTACCATTTTCTAAAATATCAACCAACGAACACCCAAAAATATAACTGATGTATTGAGCTTTCAATTCGCTATTGATAAAAGCATGGTCATTAACAGTGAAAGATTTCAGGTCAATTTTCAAATATATTGATGCTTCATTCAGGAATTGTTTAAAATCATTAGAATAGGCACTTAAAATTTCAGGTTCATTGCCCAAATATTCAGAAATAAAAGCTGGAAAGATAAAACCTGTTGACATAAACTAATTATTACTTCTCAAATTATTAATATCGAGTATATTTGATTTGAAAAAAATTGTTTCAAATTTGCTGCAAAAATAAACTTATATTCCGGTTAAAAAAATAAGGGGATAGCACAAATTTCAATCAATAAAGCTTAATCAAGATTCGCAATATTATTTTCATGCTCAATGATAAGCAATTGCATTTGGATGAGTTCACTAATTGTTGCTACAGGATTCTTAACGCTATATTTTCCGATGGTTTTTAATTCTATATCCAAATCATATTTTTCCTTAAAAATCTCAATCAACTCTAAAAACATCAGCGAATCACCATCTAAATCCTTAATTATACTGGTCTGGTCGCTTATTTCAGAAATATCAACCTCACATTCATCAGCAAAGTATTCGTAAACAATTTCTTTCACTTCCTTTCTTATCTGATCCGTTATTTGTCCCATAATTATAAACCAATACGATTATTGACTCAAATTTTTTTGCAAATATATATAATTTAAAATACCGGAAATAATGTATTTTTACTGACTTTATGAACAGGAAATTTAACATCAAACTGATACTTTCAGCTGATGAGCAAGATCCGCTCCGAAAGAAAGATCCCTTTATGCCGCTTTCACTGGCAATTCTTGCTTCGGTTGCCCCCCAACATAATTATGAATTTATCGATATGCTATGGGATCATCATGGTTCAATTTACACAAACCCAGCCGACCTCGTTGGAATAAGTGTCAGGATGTCGGCTGAAACTACAGCTTTTCAAATTGCTGATGAGTTTAAAAAAAGAGGTATTAAAGTTATAATTGGGGGGCCTCAAGCATCTGCAAATCCTTATGAATCCCTGGCACATGCTGATGCCGTTGCCATCGGTGAAGGTGAGAAATTATGGCCTTTAATCCTGGAAGATTTTTGCAATAATCAGTTGAAAAAATTCTATGTTTGTTCACCGGAAAAATTTGAAAGTAAAGGGCATTCGGTATTTCAACTTAAACAGTTGCCTGATCTGAAAGGATTGCCTGTTCCAAAAAGGAATCTTTTCAAGCGGAAATACACATTTGACATGGTCTTTGCTTCCCGTGGATGCCCTATTAATTGCGATTTCTGTTCGGTTACAACGCTGTTTGG
>JAIOTR010000201.1 GCA_021106665.1 Bacteroidales bacterium | reverse complement strand
TTTATCCAATTAGAAGGTGGAATAGGCGCACCTGTTATCAATATTGATCCTACTATTATCATTGAAACTATTAATGCCGGTACAACATCCAGTCAATCGCTTACTATATCAAATGTTGGCGAATTAGATCTTGAATATGGTATTGTTGTTACTTATCCTGACAATAGTAAAAGTGCTAAAGCAATTTCCCCATCAACAGGTAACACAAAAGTTGTCTTAGATAATATAAGTCAGGATCCAGTATCTAAGCCCGGTGGCAGTCCTGATCCAAGTGATGATGTTATTTTACATTACGACGGGGATAATTCTTCTGCTATTGGACTTACAAATGGTGGCGCCATGCGGTGTGCAGCTGTATTCACTCCAAATGAAGTCGGCGATTACATTGGTATGGAATTATCAGAAATTGAAGTTTACATTAATGATGCTCCAATAACCACAAAAGCTCAGGTGTATAATTATGGATTAACAAACCTTCCAGGCCCTGGTGAAATGATTTTAGAACAAGATTGGAGTTTCTCAGCGACTGCCTGGAATACTGTTGTTCTCAATGAGCCGGTAGTTATTTCCGGTGGCGATATTTGGGTAGGATATTGGGTTGATCATGGTGCCGGAACATTCCCGGCAGGAGTAGATGGTGGACCACATCATCCTAACGGTGACTGGATTTCATCCGGTCCGGGATGGCATCATTTGTCTGACAATACAGCTTTAGATTTCAATTGGAATATTCGTGCTGTTTTAACAGGTGATCCAATCATTCAATGGCTTTCTGTAAGCTCAACATCAGGTACAGTTGCAGTTGGTGGTTCAGAAGATATTGACGTGAATTTTGATGCAACAAACCTGGAAATTGGATCATATTATGCAGAATTAGTTGTTAACAGCAATGATCCTGAGGCACCTCAATCCATTGTAAATGTTAACCTCGGCGTATTGACCGGAATTAATGAAAATGAAAAAACAGCTGTTATGCTTTATCCCAATCCGGCAACTAATTTCTTTAACATTAAATCAGATCACGAAATCCTTAATGTTGAACTGATGAACTTAATGGGTCAAAGAATACTTGCTGAGCAGGTAAATGCTAAAACACATCAGATCAACACTTCAGAATTGCAAGCAGGTATTTACATTATTAAAGTCGACACTGAAAGTGGAACATTTTCAAGCCGGATTTCAATTGACTAAAATATTTTAAATGAAATTTCATAAAAGGGAGGCTTTTCGGTCTCCCTTTTATATTTTTGTAAGTTTAATTCCTGATACCATGCATAAGTTCCAAATTTATATTGGAGGTAATTTCAAGGAAACGCAATCCTTGCTTGAAATTAAAAATCCATTCAATAATGAAGTAATAGGACAAACTTTTCTAGCAGCTCAGGATGATCTGGAACTTGCCATCCAACGTGCTCAGTCCGTTGAAAATAAATTGGCGTTATTACCTTCCTATGTAAAATATGAAGTTCTTACTCAAATTGCAATATCAATGAAAGATGAGAAGGAGGAATTCGCAAAACTTCTTTGCCTCGAATCAGCAAAACCTATGAAATATGCATTAGGTGAAATTGAAAGAGCTATTCAAACCTTTACTATTGCTGCAGAAGAATCTAAACGATTACCCAAAGAATACATTGATCTTGATTGGACTCCATCAGGATTAAAAAAAGAAGGAATTGTTAAGTATTTTCCGATTGGAATAGTAGCAGGAATTGCCCCCTTTAATTTTCCGATGAATTTAGCCGTTCATAAAATTGCCCCTGCCATTGCTGCAGGATGTCCCATTATTTTAAAACCTTCTTCCAGAACACCACTCTCCACTCTTAAACTTGCAAGGATCATCGATAAAACAGAACTTCCAAAAGGAGCAGTTTCAATACTGCCTATGGATAGAACCACTGGCAATTTACTTGTTACAGATGACAGGTTTAAGCTGCTCACTTTTACAGGATCGCCTGAAGTTGGCTGGAAAATGAAAAAGGAGGCTGGAAAGAAAAAAGTTGTACTGGAGTTGGGTGGAAATGCGGGTGTTATTGTAACGGAAAGTGCAGATATTGATATGACCGTTAAAAAATGCATTGTTGGGGGTTTTGCCTATTCAGGCCAGGTGTGTATTCATGCCCAGAGGATTTATGTGCAAGAAAATGTTTTCGAAAAATTTGCAGAAAAATTTATTAACGAAGCTAAACGTATAAAAGTCGGTAACCCGATTGAATTGGATACAGATATATCGGTAATGATTGACGAGTCTAATGCAATAAGAGTTGAAACATGGGTGAATGAAGCGATTAATGATGGTGCAAAATTGCTGACAGGAGGAAAAAGAGAAGGAGCTTACTATCCCCCAACAGTTTTGTCCCAGACACACAATAAAATGAAAGTATGTGCCCTGGAAATATTTGGGCCAGTAATTACACTTGAACCGTATCAAACTTTTGAAGAAGCATTGGGTTTCATAAATGAAGGCAAATTTGGCCTTCAGGCCGGTGTTTTTACAAATAATATTGAAGAAATGAATGCAGCCTTTTTAAACCTGGAAGTTGGAGGTGTTATTATAAATGATGTTCCTGCATTCAGGGTAGATCATATGCCATATGGCGGAATAAAAGACTCAGGATTGGGCCGCGAAGGTGTTAAATATGCCATTTTTGACATGATGGAACCAAAGATCCTTGTTAAAAATCAATAGTTTTTAATAAATATTTAAATATTAATTTCACACTTCAATCCTCTTATATTACTGTATTTTAATTATTTATAAATAATTTTAATAAATATTTAAGTTAATAGTTTAATTATTCATGTCAGTTAAATTAATATATATATCTTAGTCCGTTTAAAATTCTTTAATTAATCTAAGGGATAGGTAAGGGATTTATAATGTCTATTTTGATTAATTATTATTAACAAAAAAATTAACTTAAATTATTAAGCTTATGAGAAGATTTACAAAAAAATTAACAGTATTAATGATGGTACTTTTTACAGCATCATTAACAATGGCTCAAAACGCTCCTCAAGGGAGTGAGAGTCCTGCTACACAAAATTTACTTAATCAACAAATGGTACTTGATCGAATGGTAGCGGATCAAATTATTGATTTGGATGCAAACGCTAAAGTTACTTCCATTCCATCTGATGCGTTGTTTGACTTACAATTTGACTGGCCCGTTGGGGTTGGTGGTGGTGAAGCCGGAATTGAAACAGACGGCAACTACATTTATACCACCAAATGGAACGGTTCCGATTTCTATCGTTACCAAATGGATGG
>JAIOTR010000134.1 GCA_021106665.1 Bacteroidales bacterium | reverse complement strand
CTGTACCCTTTTGTGGCCGGGTGCAATATGATAAAGCCTCAATGGCAGCACCGGAGAAATGTGAGAATATGATCTCCCCGTTTTCACCAAGCGGTGCATAACTTGGCCAACCTGTTCTGTCTGATTCTATACGTTCAACAGGCCACATATCCCAAATATCTCCATTAAAATAATTATATCCGGTACCTCTATCAGGAAAGTTCGGCATATCTAATCCAAATGTCCAAACAGCTCCAAAAGTACCATCAGGATAATAGTATATCCTGTTTTGACATGCACCATTAGATTGAAGATCATAGTATGAGTTACCAATAATTTCCTCTTCTGTATCAAATACTGTATTTACCAAAGGTAAGTTCTGACCAAAACTGATAAAGGTTAGGATTGATGCAACAAAAAGTAAAATGATTCTCTTCATGGGCTGAAATATTAAAGTTCGTGACGTAAAAATAGTAAAAATGAAAGTCGGATCAAAATATTTTTAAGAAGAAAAAGATTTCTATTTTATTCTCATGAAAATCAAAAGTGATATAAAAAGAATTTAAAATTGTTGATTACCTCGGCAAATCAAAATATTTCTTAGAATTTCCTCCCCAGGTATCCGGCAATACACCCCTGTCAATATCAAATCCGGCATCAACTCTCTGATAAAGGTAATATTGCCAGCGGTAATTAGAAAGCTCACCGGTAACATCCGAATGAAGAAGTGCAAAATCGTTGGTGGCTATATCTTTGGTATAAAAGACAAACTTCTTGTTCCTCTGGCCATTTTCCAAAACATAATAATGCCATATTTCATAAGGATAGGTAGAAGGTTCGTTATAACTTTCAGAAATTGCATTTGGTGGTCCGTATTTCAAATATACCCTGCCCCTGTCTGATTCATAACCTTTTTGAATGGGAGTTGAATAGGCATAATTCACCTTGTCAACTTCGTTCAGATAAGCAAGCCAGGCGCGTTCAGGTTCCAGTTCATTTCTTTGCATCCAGAACATGTAGAAAAACTTTTGCAGAATTTCAATATCGGAAGATGCGAGATGAACAGTGGCAAATCCTTTTTCCTGCGCTGTTGCAATAGGTTCAAGGCATCGTATGTATTCCTTCAATGTATCTAAATTTGTAATTCTATAAGCAAATGTATTTTCAATATTCAACGAAGCAATATCTTCTAACTTGATACTGACTCGTGGATTACTGCGTTGGATGAATATTTTATTACTGCTAAATGTATTGTTTTGTTTATCTCGCGCTTCTATTACCAGAAAATAATTACCAGATGGAAGATTTGTAATATCAAACTCACTGAATACCACATTAACCTTTGCACTGGTTTTTTTCTTATATGTAATGTAGTTGTCAAGTGCGTTACCGCTTTCCAATTGTTCGAGATAATACGATACTAAATACTTTTCACCTTCGCCCAATACTACATGGGTATTATATATCTCAGCATAAAAAGTCAATTTATTAACCTGTTCAGGGAAATAATTTATAATGTATGGTAGCAGGTCGTAGTTATTTTTAGTAAGTATCCCGGGATTATCAGTTTCCGAATAAGATTCTACCAATTGAATTCCTGATATGATCACTTCTTTTTCCGGGAAATTCATAACTAAGGGTTGTAAACTAACAAATGGCTCGGTATCATTGTTTTTATCCCAAATTTGAATTTCAAATTCATAACTACCGTTTGGAAGTGAATAACGCTGCTGATCGATAAAATTAAAATTTACTGATAACGTATCATCAAGTTCAGGTCCTAAAAGCTCGTATTTATCATAATTTACAACATCTTCCCCATTTTTGAATAGCATGATAACCTGTATGGAGGCCTGATATTTCTCATTTTCATTTAATAAATAATTTACACTGTTACCATCCACCATCAGGTAGGTTTCAATATAGGGCCCTGATTCAGGTTCAAAAAAAGTTGAATAGGATAAATAGGCATTTAATTTTTTGGCCTGTACAGCGTTGTTCGAAAAACTAAAAATCAAACAAAAAACAATAAATGCAAATAAAAAGTTGAACTGGTTGTAATGGTTACGATCTTTCATTTTTTTACAAATTTAGATGTATTGATTTATAAATATATGTTTGAATCCAACTATGAGCAAAATTAATTAATATATCCGGAGTTGTCAAGAACAAATCAGGATACGGCTGAAAATTTCAAGTTAACGGTAGATTTCTCTATGAAATTAATTTATCCTGAAATGATAACGGAAATTTCACAATTAACATTGCCCAGGTTTAAAGGGTAAGTTTGGTATAAGGGAATAAGGGAAATAAAGGAATAAGGGGGATGGTAAAATCAATTTATTCCTCTATACCTCAATTTCCCTTATTTCCTAAATATTATCTGATTAAGTAAACAACCAAAAATTGATAAGGCAGAGTGATTAATTTTAAAATTTATCTGATTTCCTCAATTAATTCTTTATATATCACTCCTCTTTCTTTCAAACCTTCCAATAAAAAATTAACGCAGTTTTTATGCTTTCCAATAAATTCAGGAGCGCTCACTCCTTTTTTTGTATAAAGCCCTTTGGCTACCATTCTCATTGCCATTGTAGCAGTATAGCCGGTTGTTCTTGCCATGGAATGCACTTTTGTTATCGGGTCGTAAGTGTCGAACAAATCATAGGTATACCTAAAATTTTTGTTATCTTTTTGGCCTTCCACAATAACTTTCATAACCGTAATATCTTCCTCGCCTTCTTCCAGCTTCCACTTTGGGAATAATAGTTTGGAAGTAAATTCCAGTGGACTTATTTGTGCGCCGCCAACTTTGATCTTTTCTTTTCCGAAAAATCCGGTCTCCCGCAAAATCCTCATTATTTCAATATGGCCGGGATATCTCAAGGTCTTTTCAATCATGTATGGCGCATCAATGGTTTCAGCAAGACTTCTTAAGCCATCACTATTAAAGGCTTCCAATGTTCCTATTCCTTCAAATTTTAACAATTCCGGATCAGATAAAGCAGGTTTTATTATTTCTATTCCATTTTCAATATACCTGGCCGGACGGGTATACTCTTCAATGACATCAGCTGGTGAAAACACGGCTTTGTATTCAAATGGCCATTCCCTGACTTTCGGTAAGCCGCCCACATAAGTTATCGCCTTTTCAGTTTTATCAAGTAAATGATCAACATATCCAATCAGCACATTGCTCATTCCCGGTGCAACACCTATATCAGAAATTGCAATAACTCCCTTTTCTTTTGCCAGGTTATCTAGTTCAAAAAGATCCTCCGGAAAAAATGCGATGTCGATGACATTCCTGCCCGCTTCAATAATAGTCTTCAAAGTTCGGAAACCCATAAAACCGGGAACAGCATTTAAAACCATGTCATAATCCTTAACCAATTCGGAAATACGTCCCGGATCAGACAAATCAGCCTGTATGGTAGAAATACCATGTTCCTTTTCAATTTTATCCAGTGTATCTCTATTTATATCAGCTACAGTAACATTAAAATATGTTTCCTTTGAAAGGTCAACTGCCATAGGGCCTCCAACCAGTCCACATCCTAAAACTATAATTCTCATATCAATACTTTTAAAAATTAATACCTGTTAAACAATCCGGGTTGCAATGGTTTTTTAATTTGTGAGAAAAACAATACAACTACGATCTGCCTTCCTCATTAAGCAATTTTGAGTGATGTTTTAACGACCTCAATATTAATGTTATCATCTTTGCAATAACGAGGCAATATAAAGATAGTCGCAATACAGCAAATTCACCGGTAGTGAAGTAATATCTTAAATAATCAATAAATGTAAAACCGATAACTGTTGCCAGAAAGCCAGAATATTCTCTTCTCAGGACACTGATAATGGAAAAAGGAACTTCACTTTTGATATAGTTTTTGAAACCGGGTATAAAGGCAGGAACACTTTTTGACCACTCCAGATAATCATCACCAAATTTTCGCTCCAGGAAACGTTCTTCAGCAAACATAATTCGTTCATAATAAAGCCAGAACGCCAATGATACGATTATTACAAAATAAAAATTAAAAGTAAAACTTACTATACCGATCCACATCAGGTAGTTTCCCAGGTACAATGGATGACGTACCATAGAATAAATCCCTGTTCTGTTAAGTGATTCAGCAACCTGGGATTTAGTATTTCTTCCAGATGTGCCTTTTGGAGTTGTGCCTATTGAAACAGCCCTGATATAAAAACCAATAATACTCAGGAGAATTGAGATATAAGTCAAAACCTCGACCTGAATTTCTGAGAAATGAGAATAATCAGTAAAGTAAATAACAGGTATTGCAAATATAAATAATATCACAGGAATTTGACCTCTCTTTCTGAAAAGAATATTTCCGCTATTTTCAAATGAATGTAAAAGTGCCATAAAATAAATGATTAAATAAATGACTGATTTTGAAACAAAATTAGAAATTAAAAATAAAACAGTGTTAGATGGTCGGAAGTAAATATTTTCTACTTTATTTTGTTTAACATTCCAAACATCAAAAAATTTAAATTATTGAGAAACCAGATGGCAGAGAGAATACCAATCCTAAATATAGAAGTTGATAACATTTACAAGCAAGATCTGCTTGAGAAATTCACATCGGGTGTTTTAATTACCCCCAATGTGGACCATCTGATGAAACTGCAAAAAGACCGTGAGTTTTATGACCTGTATCAAAAAGCCGAATATATTACGGTTGACAGCCAGATTGTAAAACTCGCTTTAAAATTTCTTGGTACACCGGTTAAAGAAGTTATAACCGGATCAGATTTTTTTCCTTCATTTTATAATTACCATAAAAATAATGAAAACATTAAGATCTTCCTTCTTGGCGCTGCTCCCGGCGTTGCTAAAAAAGCCTTAAAAATTATCAACGACAAGATTGGAAAGAAAATTATTATTGGAGAATATTCACCCAGTTTTGGGTTTGAGAAAAATGAATCAGAATGTAATAATATTGTGGATATAATCAATGCCTCTCCTGCCAATGTGCTGGTTGTTGGGGTTGGGGCACCCAAACAGGAAAAATGGATTTTTAAATATAAAGATTTACTTCCTAAAATAAAAATACATCTGGCTATAGGCGCCACCATAGATTTCGAGGCCGGAAATGTAAAAAGAGCCCCCAAATTTTTTCAGAAATTAGCGCTCGAATGGTTTTACCGTTTAATGATGGAGCCCAGGCGTTTATGGAGAAGGTATATTATTGAAGATTTTCCATTTTTCTTTTTGATTTTAAGACAAAAAGTGAAGTTATACAAAAATCCCTTTGAAGGTTAAAACCTCTCTACCTTAGTTTATATTCATTCCAGATTACCCTTATGGAATTATATATATATTTGCTGGCATCTCTCTTCGCTTTACGTCGATGAAATATTTATTTGTTCAGGAAATTATTCAATAAATTATTAATTCAAAATTTACTTATCATGACAAGGTTCA